>JAITUN010000177.1 GCA_031286285.1 Bacteroidales bacterium
CTTCAAAAAACAAGACAGAAATATTTTAAAACCAGAACATTGTACTATTCTACTTTTCCCATTATTGAACAAGTGGAAAAGAACAAATGGGAATTTGAGATAAATGCAATCTATGTCATTGCTATTTTAGATTTTGTGTTTGATGAAGATAAAGACAATTTGAAAAAATACCGTTATGACGTAAAATTAACAGATATTGAAACCCATAAGGTTTTTTATGACAAACTGACCTTCATCTATTTAGAGATGCCCAAATTTAACAAAAATGTGGATGAGTTGAACACCCGTTTTGAAAAATGGTTGTATGTAATTAAAAACCTTTGGTATTTGGACGATATTCCGGACAGACTGCGGGAGCATATTTTTGAAAAAATGTTTGCCGCTGCTGAAGTAGCAAAATTAAACAAGCAAGAATATATGAGATATGTAGAGTTTCGAAAACACGCACGAGATATACATAACAGTATTACGTTTGCTTTTGAAGAAGGGGAGGTTAAAGGATTTAAAAAAGGTTTAAAAAAAGGTGAAGAAAAAGGTCGTGTCGAGGAAAAAATACAATTAACCATCAGTAGTTTTCAGGCAGGTTTGCCAATAGAAACTATTGCAACAATTACAGGTTTAACGACTGAAAAAATTATTGAAATAGTAAAACAAAATCGTTTGTTATGAAATACTAATATCAAAAAGTTTATTATGAAAAAAATTACCCTCCTCCTCTCCGCCCTATTCATCTCCTTCCTTTCTTTTGCACAAGTAAAAGTGGTAAATGCAGATGAATTTGAAAAACAAATGAAAGCAACAAAATGTGAACAACTTATTGATGTCCGAACTCCGCAGGAGTTTGAAAAAAACCACCTCGAAAACGCTGTTAACATTGATTTTAAAAGTCCCGATTTTAAAAAGAGTATTGAAAAATTGGACAAAACAAAACCCGTATTGGTCTATTGCGTTGTAGGTAAGCGAAGCAACGAAGCGGGTAAGATCTTTATAGAAGAAGGTTTTAAAACAGTTTACGACCTTGAAGGGGGGCTGAATGCCTGGATAAAAGCGGAGAAAGCGGTTGAACAATAATAATTCCTCAATTCTTTCCCATCTAAAATGGTTCTACCATTTTCGTATTTATTTGAAGTGTATTTATTCTAAATTTAGCTCTATGTTTTTCAGAAGGTTATTAAAAAACGATTTAACTATTTTATTACTTAGATTAGCATTAGTGTATGTTATTCTTTTCTTCACACAGATTGTTTTTTATTTTTATAATAAAGATATAATTGGAACTATTTCTTTTAGTGAATTTTTTGTGCTTTTGAGAGGCTCTTTCTTTTTTGACAACATTGGAATTTTATACTTAAACGTGCTTTTTATTATTATGTCGTTGATTCCCTTTAGGTTTAGAGAACGAAAAGGTTATCAATGTACCTTGCTTTGGCTCTACATCATCCCCAATTTTTTGTGTATTGTTGTCCTTAATTTAAGCGATGCTGTTTATTTTCATTATGCGGGAAAACGTTTTACTATTGAAGAACTTCATTTTATTAACAATTCAAATAATCACATAATAATTTGGAAAGCGTTGATGTCAAATTGGAAGCTACTTCTCGTGGGATTACTTTTGTTGTTGGGGATTTGGTTTGGATATAAAAAAATTAAATACTATCCAACAAATATTAAAAGTAATTGGATCTATTACCCTGTAAATATAATCATTTTGGCTGCATTTGTTGGAATTTGGGTTGGTGGTGTTCGTGGCGGGTTCTCATGGGGACTACGTCCTTACACTTTGAGTAATGCAGCCTATTACGCTAAAACACCTCCTAAAGCTTATCTGATATTGAGTAACCCAATGTGTATTTTTAAAACTTTAGGTATAAAGCCATTAGATAAATTTGCTTTTTTCTGCGAAAAGGAGCTTGAAGAAATATATTCACCAATGCATCATTACAGATTTGATTCAGTTTCTTTTCAAAAGAAAAATGTAGTATTGTTTATTTTAGAGAGCTTCAGTAAAGAACATTCTGCCTATTACTGCCCTCATCTTTATTCTGATGGTCAAGGATTTACACCTTTTTTAGATAGCTTGATGCGGGAAGGGTTGTGCTTTTTCAATGCATTTGCAAATGGCAAAAAATCTATTGACGCATTGCCTGCCATTTTAGCATCAATTCCCTCATATAAAAAGCCTTTTGTTTTGATGCCTGTTGCGTTAGGTAAGATGGAAGGATTTCCTTCTATTTTATCAAAGAATGGTTATGAAACCTATTTTTTTTGTGGTGCAGAAAAAAACTCTATGGGATTTGAATCTTTTGCAATGCTTTCAGGAATTAACAATATGATTTCGAGAGAAGATTATGAGAAGAAATGTGATGTGAATAGACTTACAGTTGAACCTTATTGGGGTATTTACGACATGCCATTCTTGCAATTTATGGCTTCTGAAATGAAACAATTTCAAGTTCCTTTTTTTGTTTCAGTATTTAATCTAACTTCTCATCACCCTTTTATTGTTCCTGAAAATTATGTAGACAAACTTCCAAAAGGATTCACTAATATTCATCAATGCGTTGCATACACCGATTTGGCAATACGCCAATTTTTCGAGATAAGTAAAAATGAACCATGGTATAACAATACCATTTTTGTTTTTGTTGCCGACCATGTCTCTTCAGAAATATATTCTCCTGAAACTAGAACTTCAAAAGGGAATAGTGCCATTTTCTATTTTATTTTTACGCCTGATAATAGCATTAAAGGTACTTATTATAATGTGACTCAGCAGATTGACATAATGCCAACATTATTAGGGCTGTTGCATTATGAGGAACCTTATTTTGCTTTTGGAAGAGATTTTTTTAACGATCATGAAAAAATTCCCTTTGCAACCAATTTTGTCGGACAGACTTTTCAAGGTATAAGCGATTCTTTGTTAATCTATTTTGATGGATATAATACACCTTCAATCTATCATTTTGGAGATTATGAATTGAAAAATGATATCATTAATTTAAATGACATGATGCAGAAGAATCATTTCGATTTTTTTAAGGCTATTTTACAAACTTATAATAACTGTTTGGAAAAAAAAGATTTTTTATACTATCCATCCCAATACTAATACAATTTCATAATCTTTATTGATAGTAAAAAAAAATATATTTTATAGAAAAAACAAAATTTATGCACTACAAAAATTATCCCTCTCCATGTTTTGTTATGTTTGAAGAAGCGTTGGAAGCCAATCTCAAATTATTGTACTTAGTGCAGAAAGAGTCCGGAGTTTCAATTATTTGCGCTTTGAAAGGATTTTCTTTTTGGAGATCTTTCCCACTCATTCGTAAATATTTATCAGGCGCAACAGCAAGTTCGCTAAATGAAGCACAACTGATTGTTGATGAGATGCATTGCGAAGCACACACTTACGCTCCTATCTATTTTGAAGAAGAATTTGACCTCCTTTTGCATTATAGTAGTCATTTAACATTCAACTCATTAAGTCAGTGGAAGAGATTTCGCGAAAGAGTATTAGCTTGCCCAAAGAAGATAAGTTTAGGATTACGTGTAAATCCTGAGTACTCGGAGATTTCTACCGATTTGTATAATCCCGTACTCAAAGGTTCTCGACTGGGTATTTTATCAGAAAATATGCCTACACATTTACCGGAAGAAATTGAAGGCTTGCATTTTCATTCTCTATGCGAAAACGATAGCTATGCTCTTGAAAATTGTTTGAAATCGTTTGAAGATAAATTTGGACATCTTATAAAAGAATGTAAGTGGGTAAATTTTGGAGGCGGGCATCACATTACAAGAAGAGATTATAATATTATACATCTAATTGAACTTTTAAAGGATTTTAGGAAGCGGTACTCTAATCTTGAAGAAGTAATTTTAGAACCTGGAGAGGCAGTAGGTTGGCAAACCGGAGTTTTGATTTCAACTGTTGAAGATATTGTTGTAAACAAAGGGATTAAAACTGCAATGCTCAACATCTCTTTCTCTTGCCACTTACCTGATTGTTTGGAGATGCCCTATAAACCAGTGGTAATTGGCGCCTCTGAACCTCGGCCCGAAAGCGCTTTTGTATATCGTCTTGGAGGAAACTCTTGTTTAGCAGGAGATTATATTGGTATGGGAGATTTTGCTTTTCTTGAACCTTTAGAAATAGGAGATAGAATTGTATTTGATGATATGATCCATTATACGATGGTAAAAACTACTTTTTTTAACGGAGTAAAACATCCGACAATTGGAATGGTTACAAAAGAGGGAGATTTTATTTTGTTGACAGAGCCGGGAAAATATGCAGATTATAAAGCAAAACTGGGATAAAAAATGAAAAAAATTACATTTTATACTATTTCTGAACCTGCAGAAGCTATTTTTAAGGAAAAAAAAAGTAAATTTCTAGCTTTTGCATTCCCTGTAGAAAATGAAGCAGAAATTAAAGAAAAAGTCGCTTTTTTGAAAAAAAAATACCATGATGCACGTCATCATTGTTATGCTTACATTTTGGGAGCAGAAAAATTAAAATATAGAATGAATGATGACGGCGAACCATCCGGAACAGCTGGAAATCCTATACATGGTCAACTCCTATCGAAAGAGGTCACAAATGTGCTAATTGTAGTGGTACGTTATTTTGGTGGCATAAAATTGGGAACAGGGGGCTTACGAGTTGCTTATAAACTAGCTGCAAAAAAGGTGTTAGAAAATGCAACAATTATTGAAAAAATTGTATCATTTTAAAAAAAAATCTTCTCATGATAAAAAAATGCTATTTTTGTCCACTTTTCTAACTTAATACTAAATTTTTATGATTAAACCCGAAACTCCTGTAAGTTTCTTCAGATTTGAAGATTTGCGCATTTATGCAAAAGCATTAGATTACATTACCTGGTTACACAATGTAGTGTGTAAATTTCCTAACCACGAACAGCAAACGCTTGCACATCCTTTTATAAAAGTAGCACACAGTATAGCGCTCTATCTTGCGGAGGGCTCTGCTCGAAACAAACCTCAGTTCATCTATTACTTAAAAATGGCTAAAAGTTCAGTACGTGAATGCGTTGTATTCTCGGAAATTGCCACTCGTTTAGGAGTTATGAATGAGGAAGAAAAAGAATATTCTGTAAACCAAATGATGGAACTTACCAAAATGATTGGCTCCTTGGTTACTTCGCTGCAGCGTGCCATTCCAAATGCTAAGGAAGATGATGAATATGATGATATGCAGCTACCTCCAGACATAGATTAATTATTAATATGTTTATTGTAGTCTCCTTGAGATAGAAACAGGGATAAGAACTTCCTTAATATCTTTATAATTTTATAGCCCTCTATGCGCTCTTTCTCCCCCTGCAATCACTTCTGTTCGTGGGCGAATGTTCTGCTGTGTTGTCGGCTTTGGTGCAGTGCCTGAACTTGTAGAAGTCGTAGTTTTTGGGTTGGAAGTTTGCGGCTGATTTGTGGTAGATGTCGGCTTCCGTTCACTGCTTACTGTCGGTTTGTCGCTGCTCTTTGGTTGCTCGCCTCCTCCTGCGTACTGTCGCCCACCACCATCATCCCGCTTGTAGTTTTGCAACGAGTTTACTCTGCTTATTTTTGAGGAGAGGTTGTGCCCGCCGGTGGTTCGCATATCATTATAAGTAACTATAACAGAAGGCGTTTTTAAGTACTTTGAAGAGGAATTATGTAAATTGTTTACGAAAAAGTTTTTCACACTATTCAAATCTAAACCTATCAGATCTAAGTTGTTTTTACCGAGACTGTGCATCAATCCGTTTAGTTTTCTAGCTCGTAAATAGGTCTGATACGTTTCTTGATTGTTCACACGCTGTCCGCGAGGGTATGCCAACTGCCTTGCCAAATTGGTAAACTGCTCCTCAGAAAGATTTTGCAGCATAGAGCGAACATTCCTAAAATCACCCGACAAACTCTCTTTATTGTCCTTTTTAACTCGTTCCATAATACGCTCAATCTCCTGCTCTCCATATTTGTAATTGTATTTTTCTTCATAATTACGAATCTGCTTCATCACATCATCTTTTTGAAACAAATTGAACATTCTTTTCGATGTAGAATCGCAGATATAAGTAATCTCTTCATCTTTAAAATTCTTAAAAACATTCAACAGGTTTTTTGTGGGCGATAAAAGTAAATAAGGTTTGTTTTTTGGAAAATTGTTATTTATCTCACCTGAAAAAGTAATCTCATTATCAATAAACAATTGATATAATGCAGTATATTGAACCACTCTGACCAAATCGGTGTTTCCGAGTTTGGCAAAATAGTTGTAAGCTTGTCGTTCATATTGTCTTCCAATACTTTGCGCCCGTTCTTGCGAGTTGAAATAGGATACCGGCAACGAACCGGTGCGATTCAAGGTGTAAATAGTGGCTTCGGGCAAGTCAATGGCATACATGGCATTAGCAGTGTTCCAATTATATACCAACTCGCTCAATCCCAACATTCTGAAAAGCGGTTTTTTGAAAGGGTAATATTTTGGATGCGGGTACTTGAAATTGTATTCTTGTATGGTTCCGCTCTCCGACCAATCTTTGAGAAGAATATCGGTTAATGTCATCAAATTACCAAACTCTGTGTGTTCCAATTCCTTGCTTAAATAGGTAGGACACCAGTCGCGACCGTTTTTCATTTTTCCGGCCAAAAAATCGTTAATATCCAAACTTTGCGACAGTTCTTTTTCGGTAATGGAGGCTAACAGCAAAATGGTTTCAACATATAACGGGGGCAGTTCGTACAGCGGAGCTTCCCGTTCTCGCCCAATAATCACTAACATTGATGTATCTGCAAGTGCGCCGAGAATGAGGTCGGCATCTAAAGTAAACTGCCGGATGTCACCGATGTGGTTAGCAATGTCCGCTTTCTTAGGAAGCGCCCACGCAACGAATCCGGGCAATTGGCTAAAGAAAACGCCGGTGGTTTTGTCCTTAAAAATTGAGGAAACCGTATAGATGGTGTTTGTGTCTTGCAATTGAATAAATGGTTCGTTGTTTACCAAAAACCATTCATTAAATTCGTACAATGTGATTTGATAATCTAAATTCTCTTCCGAAAAATAGACACGTGGAGTCTCCACCGGCAGGGTCATAAATACAGGCTTATAATCTGAAAGATAAAGCGCTTCAGATATTTTTTTTATTATATTTTGTACATTTTCATCGGTGGCGTTTACTAAAGAGATGAGAATGTCTGTTACAAAACCGTCATATCCGTAAGGATGATTCTTCGTTTCAACCACATGGGTAAATTTAAAGAGCATCGATTTCAAGGAATCTATTTCAAAATAGGGCGGGGGTTCTGAGATCACAATCAGCCGGCTGCTGTCGGAGAAAGCAGCCACTCCAATAGTTTGATACTGAAAACGAAAGTTATTCCGAAAATCTTCATAAATAGAATCTTTTTTTGCATAGACCTCGCAATTTTCAAATACTCTGTTTTGATTAGGGATAAACTCTGTTTTCATCATCTGTGCGGTTTGTTTCCGAACGGTTTCTATTATTTTTTCGTTAGAAAAAATGATGATTCCAAAAATTGTTAACAGGAATATTGGGATGAAGATGTAGTAGAGTTTTTTCATACTATTTATATCGTAAAACCTCCTCTGAAAAGAACTCCAATTTTACTCCTGCTTTTTCAAACATCTCTTCCGATTCGGCTCCTGCGTGATATTTTTTCTCGCACACCACGCGCTTAATTCCGCAGTTGATGATGAGCATGGCACACACACGGCAAGGGGTCATTCTGCAATATAAGGTACTGCCTTCTAAGGCAATGCCACGTTTTGCAGCCTGACAAATGGCGTTTTGTTCAGCATGAACGGTGCGCACGCAATGTTCGCTGATGGAGCCATCCTCGTGCAGCATCTTTTTCATTTGATGCCCCACATCGTCGCAATGAGGGAGTCCGTTTGGGGAGCCGACATAGCCGCTTACCAAAATCTGTTTGTCTTTTACGATTACGCAACCGCTGCGCCCGCGGTCACAAGTAGCTCTTTTGCTCACAGTGTGGGCAATCTCCATAAAATATTCATCCCACGAGGGGCGTATGTGTTTTTCTTCCATATTGTTGCTCAGAATGTTTTTAATAGTATCCTTTGATGTCGCAAAAATAGTATAATTTACTAATGATATTATTTTGGGTCCAGGGCAAAATCATTAAAATTTTTATTTTTTGGGCGTTCCCCTCACTTCCTCCCCTGCAAGTTCCCACGCACGTTCAGGTCGCGCTTTCCGCTATACTCCTCACTTTACTTGCTTTGTGTCAAATATTTACAAACATTATTTGCATTGCTTTGTGGCTTCTGTGCGTTGCGGGGTGCCGCTGCAATCGCTAACGCAACGGGTCAGTTCGGACAGAGGAAATACCTCAACTCCATTTACCTCATTTTCACCTAATTTCATAAACAAAACAACCTCAGTAGCAATGATGTACCCACCACACCCCCAACCTCATTCACCTCATTTTTAAATAATTAAAAAATGATACAATTTTTATTGCAAACGAATTTTCATTTTGAAAAGTATCTCAAATTATTGCCAGCAAGCAATTCTATCAACAAACGAATGAGGTTAATGAGGTTAAGGGTTTGTGGGGTGTCATTTAGCTACTGAGGTTGTTTTGTTTATGAAATTAGGTGAAAATGAGGTTTTTATAGGACAA
>JAITUN010000217.1 GCA_031286285.1 Bacteroidales bacterium
ATATTTATGGAGTAGTGAGTAGTGAGTAGTGAGTAGTGAGTACTTACGGCTCGCCCGTAAATATCAAACACCTCAATACTCGTAACTTGTAACTCGTAACTCGTAACTCGTAACTCTCCCGTCGTTGGATTCGGATAAATTTGAATATCAATCATTTCTGATTCCGATACTGTTGTCTTGTCAACAACAATATCTACGATTACTTTGGCAGGATAATCCGGATCTGAAACAATGGCGTCATTGGTCATCGTTGCGGTATATTCGCCGACAGCGTTAAATTTAAGTTTTCCGTCAACTATGATATAATCACTTTCAGGAGCAGGAACGCTGTTTTTATAGACGACATAGTTGGTAAATACGCCATTAAATATAGCCTGATCTGAAAAAAGCGCTTCGCCAATATTTGCTGTTTGTGGAGAAATGTTTTGTGTGCCGAATTTCAGAGTTGCAATTTCCATTAATTGTATTTTATACAAATCAGACAATTGGAGTTGATTTTCGCTACAATTTAGTCTAATCATATTTGCACAACTGTTTAGATTTAAACTTGTTAATTTGTTTTTGTGGCAAATTAATTCTCTTAGTGATACGCAGTCAGATAAATCTAAATCTGTTAAAGCATTACCATTACATATTAAAGAAGTCAACGCCGAACATCCGGTCAAATCTAAACTTGTTAAACCATTGCGATCGAATGTTAAAGAAGTCAACGCCGAACATCCGGTCAAATCAAAACTCAGGATGCCACATAATTCACTGTCGAAAGATTTAAATCTGCAATTGTGATTAGCCGCTTCAAAAGTTACAGTATATTTTCCACCTGTTTCATAAACATGTTCTAATGCCATTGTATAAATACTGTCTTCACATACTTTTGTTTCAATATTACCATCACCCCAGTTGATTGTAAAAGGTTCCCCCACTGTAGAGCTAAAAGAAATATAATAATAAGGAAATTCTTCGTTAACTTGCCAAGTAAACGTTATTTTGTCTTGAGCTGCAAGTGATTTGCATCCAACAACAAAATATAGCCCCATTAAAACCATACACAACGTAGCCACTGTGCCTTTTTTCGACATATTTGGCGTTGATAAAAAAAGATTTTTCTTAAACTTTTTCATATTTTTATATTTTGGGTTAATTTTTTTGGTTACTTATTTTAATATCAATATTTTATTTCAATAGTGTATTGTGTTTCAGTTATCCCGCTCGAAATTGTGTTTTTTCAAACATCCGCATATAACTATGGGTAAATAAAAGAGTATCTTTTTTGCAGAGCAAACAGATAGATGGATTTTTTAAAAAAGTATTGATTTTCATATCAAAGATATTTAAAATCGCTGCAAAGAAAACACTAATTATAATACGCTCGTACAAAAAACAATAAAAAATGTTGCGAATGAAATTGTGAGGCTTAGCACTCTTATTTTGTATATTTTACAACAGTTTCTTATTCTTTCCCATAAAGCTCTAAAATCTTAATTCTAAACAAGAAATCGAATTTTGCTTGAATAAGATTAGATTGGGTTCTTATATATTTGTTTTTGGCATCATTATACTCATAAGTGGTTGAAGAACCTGCGTTGTATTTTACTTCTTCATATCGAAACGCAACTTTAGTAGCGGTATTAGCTACCTGCGATGCAATATACTTTTCTTTAGCTGCCACTGCATTTACATAAGCTTGTTCAATACTTTTTATTAATGTTCTTTTTGTTTCTTCTAACTGCAGCTCTTGTGTTTTCGCTCTAATTTTCTGCTGTTTAACATTGTAATGAGTAGATAGTTTATCGAAAATTGGAATATACAATGACACTCCTAAAGATTCTCTTGCATTGTTTTTAAACTGTTCTCCAAAAGGGCGGTTAGGGATGTTGGCTATATCTTTAAAGCGGTAATAATACCCTGTTCCAAAGTAAGCATTAAACGATAATGTTGGATACCAGCCGGCTTGAGCAACTTTAATTTCTCGTTTGGTTTGCTCTATGCGTGTTAACGCCGCCTTAATCGCAGGACGATTGTTAAGCGCATTATCTACAGCCATACTTACATCCATATTTCTATTTAATATTTCATCAATATTGGAATTATTATCTTGATTTACTATATCAAAATCGCTGATATTAGCGTAATTCATTAACTGCGCCAAATCTAATAATGATAAACGGACACTGTTTTCTGCTTCTACAACAGATAGTTGATCCGTCGCCAATGTGGAATTTGCAACATACAGTTCGGCATCTGAACTTTTACCATTATTTACCAATACTTCAATTCTCTTCACTTGTTCTTGATCTAAAACTACTTGTGCTTTGTGTACTTCTAAAATCTCTTTGTTGAGTAGCGCTTGAAGATAATAGGCTGTAATCATAAGTTCGATATTCTCTTTCGCATCTTCAATATCAAATAGAGTGGCTTCTATATTCAATTTATCCGATTTTATTTGGTGGTGTGTTCGCAATCCTTGGAAAATATCAATATTGAGTCCTATATTAAAATTTGTTGTTGCTTGAGTGGTATTGACTATCATAGCATCTGCCTGAGGAGAGCGCCCAAAGTCGAAAGTTTGTCCAACATTTACTCCCACCGAAGGGGCAATGCTCGTTTTCCTTGCTTGTAATTGAATATAGTTTGATTCTTTTTCTAATATCTTTTGTTTTACAGAATAACTATGTTCAAATGCAAAATCAACACATTCTTGCAACGTCATTTGATTTTGTGCAGATAGTTGATTATTAAATAATAATGGTATGGCTACTGCAACTAATAAAGAAATTTTGTATTCTAGTTTCATGTTTCAAAAATAATGTTACAAAGAAACATGTTTTTTATTTCATTCGGTAAGCAATAAAAATCTATTTTTGCGCATCATTAATGAACACAAAATGTATGAAAAAAAGCATTTTTATATTTTTCTGCATCATTTTTCTGATTTTTTTACAAATTAACGCACAAATTCCATCCGGTTTTTACAATAGTGTTAATGAAAAAAAAGGGAAAGGGCTTCAAATAGCTTTGAATCAAATTATTAATAACCACAGAGCGGTTTCATATTCTGAAGTATGGTATTACTATCAATATACAGATGTAAAACATAGCGGGATAATTTGGGATATCTACTCGAGTTTTGATTTTGAATATAGAACCGACCAATGTATTAATATTGGTAATAGTGAAGGGATTTGTTATACACGCGAACACTCATTTTGTCAAAGTTGGTTCGGTGGTGGACAAGAAGCCCCTTATACAGATATTTTTCATCTTTATCCAGTTGATGGGTGGATAAATACTAAAAGAAATAATAATCCATTCGGAAAAGTAGAGCTCGTTTCTCAAGTTTTTTCCAATGGTTCAAAAATGGGTTTAAATACTTATCCTGGCGCTCCCGTTGTTACTTGCTATGAGCCTATTGATGAGTATAAAGGAGATATAGCTCGCTCTTTTTTCTATATGGCTACAAGGTATATGTTTGAAGATGAAAATTTTCAAAACCCTTCTCCGATGACTTTCAAATCGCAATTACAGCCTTGGGCGTTGAAAATGTTTTTGGAATGGCATCAGCAAGATCCGGTTAGTCAAAAAGAGATTGACAGAAACAATGCTATTTATGCAGTACAAAAAAACAGAAACCCTTTTATTGATCATCCGGAATGGGTCGCCAAAATTTGGGATAATGATTCTATTAACCCTGTGAAAATAAATATTGAAGAGTTGCCTGTTAAACCTATAATCAAGTGGTCGGCGCTTATAGATAATCGAACTTTAAAAATTACATTTACCCAGCCATTGGTAGCTTGGTGTGCAGAAAATTATTTAAACTACTATATCAGCCAAGCTATTTCGGTTTCATCACTCAAATATCAAAATGATACATTAACGATTCATCTTAGCGGTTTGTTTTCACAGAACAGCACCTACAATTTATCTATTAAAAATCTCTTAGCCAAAAATATGGCTTTTTTAAATGACACTATAGTTTCATTTTATTATCCTTTTCAAGTTGAACAGAAGCCATTGATATCATGGACTTTCGACATATTACCCAGCAGGCCAAACACTCCACAAGTTATTGCCGCCGATTATCATTTGTTAGATACTGTTTCAGAAGCTGTTTTGTTTTGTGGTGGAGTATTTCAATCAAGTGTTTGGGATACCGACGAGTTGAATGCTTTTAGTGGGACTACGACGGGTGATCCGCGCCCAATGCAAAAAGCAGGAAACGCAATTGCTTTTGTTAATAAAACTGCCAATGGTAAAAAGGTCGTCTTTAAGTTTCCAACCAAAGGATATTTCAACTTATCTTTAAGTATGGCAGTACAAAGGACAGCTACCGGTTTTAATACTCACCAATGGGAATGGAGTTTAGATGGTGAAAACTACACACTCATAGAAGATGCTACCACATGCCCAAATACCACAGGCAGTTTTGTACTTACTACTTTAAATTTGACAACAATAGCTGAATTAGACGACCAAGAAGTTGTTTTTTTACGTTTAACTCTTGATGGCTGCAACGGCCCAACCGGGAACAATCGTTTGGATAACATTACTATTCACGGTGTTTCAATTTACAATAATGACATTAATATATTAAAAAAAAAAGATAGCCGATTTTTTATTACCCCTAATCCCAATAGAGGGGAATTTCAAATTAATACCCATACTTCTAACGACTATACTAATACTGATTACATTATTTGTAATTCATTCGGTCAAAAGATAAAAACAGGGGAAATTGGTAATTCTTCAGTTGATATTTCTAATTTTCCAAATGGTATTTATTTCTGTAAGATATTGGGTGAATGTGTAAAGGTTGTGAAGTATTAGCAACTCCATATATTAGAAGTTAGAGTCTCTAATATTAAAAAAACTATCGGTTGATCTTCTACATCACTGTACCGATTTCACAATTGCCTCTACTTCTCTCAGATAGTCGCGTTTGTCTTCTTGAGGTGCATAAACAAAACCATCAACAGAGATCACATTTTCTCCAGATTTATCAATAAAAGAGAAATTGTAAAAAGGACCTCCCATTTTGTCGCCCACGCATTCCCAAAGTCCTCTCATTTCTGTGCCTGAAATAGTACCAACATTTACATTATCATTGTATAAAGGGAATGGAGTAACCTCTGCAATAATAGAATATGCACCCTTAACAGATCCCGGAATAAAGGCTTTTGTTTTTTCATTACGTGCATCAATTAAACTTTGTTTTGTTAAATCGTTGCCGGGTGTTTTATAAATGATGATAAATCTGTCATTTTTAACAGTCTTAAATCTAAGCCATAAAAAATCGTCCTCTTCACGAGCCACATTATAAGTATTAGGAATAGTGATTCTAATATTAAATTTCTCTTTTATTATTTTTTCGATATAAAGATTATTGTTTGAAGAAGCAAAATACCTAACTCTTTTTAAATCGTTATCATAAAGGAGATTAATAATTTCATTTTTATTTTGCTCAAATAGAAATAACAAACTATCCATGTTATTGCCTTTTAAATAGATATGTATTTGCGGTCTTGCCCACACATTTTCTGCAATTTGAAATGTGTTCGATGCATAATTAGGATTAATATCAAATTGAACAATATTTCTATGTCGTTGAAAGTGAGAAGAAAAATCTTTATTACCAAAATGCAACAGATCAAACATCGGTTCAATTTGAGGGAGTGCGGGTTGAGGTTGTGTTAATGTCTCTTTAATATAAGAAAGTGCAGATTCTGTGGTATATTTCAGATCCAACACTAGAATCACTTCACCTGCTTTTCCGTTTGAAAAATTCTCTATTTTTATTCCGTTTCTTTTGCATGAGAAAAGCGAAAATACTACCAAAAGCAAGCAATTAAAATAAAAAATGTTTTTTTTCATAATTATTATATTTTTAAGACTTTGAATTATCTATTTTCATTATTGCAGTTTCAATACGATTTATTGTTTCTTCCTGACCAATAAAGTCAATAATTTCAAACAGATCCGGACCTTTTGCATCCCCAACTAAAGCAAGGCGTAAACAATTCATGATTTGTCCGGTATTTAATTGATTTTCTGCTATAAATGCCATCACTTTATTATGCATTTTTTCTTTATCAAAAAGGTAAGTAGAAGTTAGAATTTTGCTAATTTGCATTAATTGAGCAGGAATCTCTTCTTTCCAGCGTTTTTTAATGACATCAGGATTATAGGTTTCCGGAGGTTGGAACAAGAAAGCGCTTTGATTCCAAAAATCGGTTGTAAAATATACCCGCTCCTTTACTAAAGCAATCGCTTTTTCAATCCTATCATTACCAGGATAAATATTTCTTTCTGCTAATTGTTGGGCAAAAACAGTTACGAATTCTTCGTTTTGTTTTTGTTGAATATAATAATGATTAAACCACTTAGCCTTGTCTAAATCAAATTTGGCTCCCGATTTGCTTACTTTATCCAGTGAAAACCTTTCAGTAAGCATTTCAATAGTCATTACTTCTTCTTCAGTTCCAGGGTTCCAACCTAATAAAGCTAAGAAATTGTTCACTGCTTCCGGTAAGTATCCACTTTCACGATACCCTGAAGATAATTCTCCTGTAGCCGGATCTTCCCATTGAAGTGGGAATACCGGGAATCCGAGTCGGTCACCGTCTCTTTTGCTTAACTTTCCATTTCCATCGGGTTTAAGTAGTAAGGGTAAATGAGCAAATTGCGGAGCTTCCCATTCAAAAGCTTTATAAAGCATTACATGCAATGGCGCAGAGGGCAACCATTCTTCACCGCGAATTACATGGGTTATTTCCATTAAATGGTCATCCACTACATTAGCTAAATGATAAGTTGGAAATCCGTCTGACTTAAAAAGCACTTTATCGTCCAACTGTTGAGAATTAATAGTTACTGCACCACGAATAAGATCGTGAATATAAATTTCTGTATTTTCAGGATACTTAAAACGAACAACATAATTTCCATTCAATTTTTTTGCTGTTTCTTCCGCCGACAAAGATAAAGAATTGCACATAATTTTACGCGTATTCATATCGTATTGAAATGTTTTCTTTTCAATTTCTGCTTCTTTACGTTTTGCTTCTAATTCTTCGGGTTTATCAAATGCATAGTAAGCCCATCCTTTATTAATCAATTGTTCTGCATATTTTTTATAGATATGTATTCTATCCGATTGTCTGTATGGTTCATAACTACCTCCTACGTGTACACCTTCATCAAAGGTAATTCCTAACCATTTAAAAGCATCAATAATATATTCTTCAGCTCCGGGTACAAATCGTGTTTGGTCTGTATCTTCAATACGAAGTAAGAGCGCACCGTCGTTTTTTTTTGCAAAAAGATAATTGTACAAACAAGTACGTACACCGCCAATATGTAGCGGGCCTGTAGGGCTTGGAGCAAAACGAACACGAATCATAATATATTAATTGAATTAAGGCTTATACTCAACCCTATATCTAAACCCCAAATGACCTGTTTTTGAGCCTTTTACTAATGAATCTTCAGATGTAGAATTTGTTGAAAATTCTCTTATATTGCATTTTACTTTAGAAGAAAAAAAGCCAAAAGCCAAACCTTCTCCATGCGTAACCTCCATATTAGAATACAAAGTATTAATTTGCACAAAACTTGATGTAGGCTGATTTGAGCGTAAAAAACTGACCATACTTTCTCCTGCAGCCCATCCTTCTACCTCAATACAACTTAAGCGGTCTGGGTCAGGGATACCTAAATAACGAACTACATCGGGATTAGGTTTTAAAAAAGTTGCAAGGTCATCATAGAAAGTTTTGGAAAATGATTTTATTACATCTCCATTCGCATCAAGTTTCAAACTTTCTCCCACTGCTGAGGAGATATTTTTTACTATTTTATATTTGGTAACTTCTTTTGTATTATTATTTACTTCAAAAAAGTTTAAGTTGACATGAATTTCATAGTCGGATGCAAATGAATTAGGAGAATTTGAGACATAAGGCGCTTGTGAAAATGTAATGACATCAGTTGTTCCTAACAAAACAATTTGTGAACCAAGTCGAGAAATCACAAAGTCTCCTAAAATCGGAGCTATTCCTTCTGTAACTTTCCCTGAAAGTTTATTAGTAATTTTAATTTTATAAGAATATTGTTTAGAGATCGGTTCTTTTGTATAATACAAAATTCTTTCATCTTCGTAATAGAAGAGGCCTTCATCTCTTGGAAAATCGTGAGTAAAAAGCAATTGAATATCTGCTCGTGAAGTCCTAGTCCCTATTACATTATCATACTCTTGCAGCACAACTATGATATGACTAGTATCAGTAATAAAGTTATGATAATAAATATTATCCGGATTTTTTGCATCAATAAACACTCCTCCCTGTTTATGGGATTGAAATCCTTTATATATTTTAACATAGTGTATTGTGTCTTGATAATTCAAGATGCCATATACTACAGTAACATCTTTATAGGGTGCATTCAGGTCAAAATCGGGTTTACAAGCTATAAACAAACATCCTATAGTTACTACAAGAAATAAACAACTGTTTTTCATATTTTTTTGGTTTATAAATGTATAGGTTAATATATTTAATATTTTTCGATTATTTAATTATTTTTCAGATCGATACGAATTAAAAAAAACATCCATTAAAAGCTCGAAATATCTTTTCACCATCTCATTGCTTCAGAGTCTCGAATCCATTTTGGGCCAATTCTATTTCCTTCTTTATCATAATTTGTATTTTGAATATATTTTTCATTGATAGAATATATAAATCTAAATGTTAATGTATTATGAAAAGGCCAGCGATTTACTGGTGCAGTAGCATTAGGACTTTGTGAATAGAACTGTCTTTTTTTTCCAAATGGAGCTAATGAATATTGGAACCTGAAATTAAATTTTAAACCTTTATAAATTGGAATTTTAACATCAGCAATAATACCCCAGTCGTTTTTATTATATCTTCCGGAATTAACTGTTGTATTCAAACGTCTTGCACCGGAATCCGTTCTCATCTTGCTAAAATCCATTTGCATTTCTTTAATATAAACCAATCTTCCCCATGTAATTCCAACTCCAATAGCTATTTTGGATCGAGGGTCTTCAAAATGTACCACTAAAGGGATTTCGAGATAATCTGTTCGAAGTTTATAGAATAATTTTTTATCATAATTTGGGTATCTTGGATCTATTAAAGCAGTATCTCCTAAAGCAATATGCTCAATATAAGTTCTATTATTTTGTACTGCTCCTTTTTGGGAATACAGGAGTTCCATTGTAACAGAAAATCGTTGTTTTTTATCTAACATTAATTTCACAAAAGGTCCTCCATTAAAGCCCACTTTATAATATCCAAACACTTCATCTCCATCCACTTGAGTAAGGTTAATACCTGCAGCAATTCCACCAATAAAACGTTGAGCAGATGATGTTGTAGGAAATAGGAAGCAGAAAGCAGAAAGCAGAAAGAAAGTAGGGGCGATTTTCACAGTCGCCCAAAACCGGTAAAAAAGGGGTTTTGGAGATTGCATATATTTGGATTTGTTATTAAGGTATTACAACAGGAAATTGATGGTTAAACTCCATTCTGTAGGGTTCTCCAATAATATTTGTTAGGAAGTCAACATATTGTTCAGAGAATTGGAACTCGTTGTGATTATAATAAATGTTTGGGAGCGGGAAGTTTCCAATATTTCCCATTTCAATTGCATCTGTGTGAAACTCTTCTACTTCGCAATACGGAACAATATCTCTCATCACGGGCATTTTTCCATAATCTTCTCTTAATAAAAGATCTACTACTTTGTCGGCCAAAGTTGAGGTTAATCTTCTATCATATTCATAGCATCTTCCTGAGCGAGGGATGTACCCTGAGATTTGTCCACGTGCTTCAATTCCTAATTTTTTATTTATTTCAGAAGCAATAATACCGCTCACACCTCCAAAACGAGGATGTCCATACTCATCTAATTCTGAACTTGCATACACCATTTCAATTTCGTTTTTATCATTATTATACCAACGTACTCCTTCAGAAACCGCAATAATTAGACTATGTTTAGGGTTTGCCATATATTTTTCTTTTACTTTTTCGAAAAAGAAATCCTTACGTTCTTTAGTAATTACTACTTCCGGAATCAGCGCCATTTGTGCTCCGCCGAACATAGCGGTACCTGTAAGCCATCCTGCGTCACGCCCCATTACTTCCAAGACCATAATACGTTGGTGAGACTCATTGGTAGTGTGTAATTTAGCAGTAAGTTTTTTGATTTGCATTGCACCGGACGCGAATCCCGGGCATAAGACTACTTCATGTTTTTTCCCTTGATAATGGTGCATAGTTCTTGTACGCAAATCGTTATCAATGGTTTTAGGGAATCCGATAACGGGAATGCCATATATCTCGTACATTTTTTTTGCTGCACCATTTGTATCGTCACCACCAATAGTAACGAGAACATCAATTTTGTATCTTTCAATATTTCGCAAAATTTGCTCGGAGCGGTCCTCTTTATTCTTTTTTCCGGGGAAAGGGTTGGTTCTGCTTGACAATAATCCGGTACCTCCATAAATTCCGTTGTATGGAATGTTGGTAAGGTCTACAACATCTCCCTCTCCAAGCAATCCTTTCCATCCACGAAGTATTCCAAATACTTTAAAGCCCAGCATTGAAGCTCGGTTTCTGATTGCTTCAATACTTGAATTGATTGCCGGAGTATCACCGCCACCCGACAAAATTGCTAATGTTTTTCCTGCAAAAAGTTTCTCTTTTCTCATCATATTAATATGTTTTAATAAATTATCGGCAAAAATAGAAATTTCTTTGTGTATCCGAGTCTATTTTATCAAATTCATAAGGTATTGTCCATAGCCGCTTTTGAGTAGTGGCTGCGCAATTTTCTCCAATTGTTCTGCATTAATAAAACCTTTACGATATGCCACTTCTTCAATACAGCCCACTTTTAGTCCTTGTCTATCCTCAATTACTTGAACAAACTGAGTAGCATCAATGAGTGATTTAAAAGTACCTGTATCCAACCATGCTGTTCCTCTTTTCATTTTGCACACTTTTAATTTTTTGGATTCTAAATAATACTTGTTAATATCCGTAATTTCATATTCTCCGCGTTTGCTAGGCTGAATATTTTTCGCAACTTCAACCACAGAATTATCATAAAAATAGAGTCCTGGTACTGCATAGTTTGATTTAGGAAATTTTGGTTTTTCCTCAATGCTAATGGCATTCATGTTATCGTCAAACTCAACGACACCGTATCTTTCAGGGTCAGAAACATGGTAAGCAAAAACAATTCCACCGACAGGGTTATTATTTAGCGCCAAATTGTCTTCAAATTCAGCGCCATAAAAAATATTGTCACCCAATATCAAAGATACTTTTTCTTTTCCTATAAAATCTGCGCCCAACACAAAAGCTTGTGCAATCCCATTGGGGATATTTTGTACTTGGTATGTAAACCGACAACCTAATCGGGTCCCATCTTCAAGAAGGTTCTCAAAATGCGGTAAATCTGTTGGCGTTGAGATGATCAATATCTCATTAATACCTGCTTGCATAAGTGTAGAGAGGGGATAATAGATCATAGGTTTATCATAAATGGGCATCAATTGTTTACTCATTGCTAAAGTAATGGGATGTAAGCGCGTACCCGCACCTCCTGCTAATACGATTCCTTTCATTTGTTAGTATTTTTAATATTAATGTGCAAAAATATTTTTTTTCTTATTCTACATTGGAAAAACTTTATTTTTGCAGCGTATTTTTTAATTAAAATTATTAACATGAAAAAAATTACATTATTATTATTATTTGCATTATTACTTGCAACATTTGCACTTCACGCACAAAAACAATTTTCAGGGGTAATTCGTTTTCAAACAAAAATGGAAGGTACAGACAACCCAAATCTTATTTCAAGTGTTGAAACACAAACAATAGATGTGTCAATTCTTGGCAACAAAGCTAAATCTGTAATAGTAATTGAAGAACCGGTTCCTATATCTATGACAAATGTTTGGGATGGTGATAAAGAAACTTCTTATTTTGTTATTGAAATTACAGGAATGGGGAAATATTACATCAAATGGAATTCAGAACAGGTAAAAGATAGAAATAAGTTTAAGGAATTTAAGTATAGTTATGAGGATGATTTCAAAACTATTTGTGATTTCAAATGCCAAAAAGTGACCGTTACAATTACAAATTTAGAAGACGATTCTCAAAGTGAACAAATTTTATATGTAACAAAAGAGATTGGAACAGCTAAAATAAATGGTAGTGAATATCCCAATTTGGAAGGATATCCGCTTCTGTTGATGTCACCACTTGAAGATTTTTGTGAAGAATGTTGGGGGGTTACTGAAGCAACTAAAATAACAACAAAGAAAATAAAAGATGTGGATTTTCTTCTTCCTGATGATGCTAAAAATATTGATGAAAATCCTGAATTAAAAGAACAGTTACAAAATATGTTAGGAATACCGGATTAGTAACTACACAAAGTACTCAGCCAATCTTTTCATCTCAACTGCTACTGGAAAATTTTCATACAAAACATTGTAAATGGCTTCTACAATAGGAATATTTGCTTTTACTTTTTTGTTAATTTCATGAACACACATAGTAGCGTAGTATCCCTCGGCTACCATTTTCATTTCAAGCAGTGTGACTTTTACTGACAAGCCATGCCCTATCATGTTGCCAAACATTCTATTACGACTATATCTTGAATATGCAGTAACCAGCAAGTCACCCAAGTATACAGAATCGGTCAGTTGCCTATCTTCATTTGAATACATTTGATTCACAAAACGTTTCATCTCTTTTAAACAATTAGAAACATAACAGGCAATAAAATTATCTCCATATCCTAATCCGGAGTAAATTCCGGCTCCTAGTGCATAAATATTTTTAAGCACCACAGCTAATTCTATCCCTTTTATATCATTAGATACCGATGTCCTTACATATCGATTTTTGAAAAAACGTGCAACAATTTCTGCAAGCTCCAAATTTGGGGAGGCCGAAGTAAGAAAAGATAATTTTTCCTGACTTACTTCTTCTGCATGAGAAGGACCACTAATTACAGCCATACTGCTGTAGGGTATAGAAAACTCTGAGCGTAGGTATTCTGTAACAACTTGCATCGTTTCCGGTACTATGCCTTTAACTGCAATTATTATTTTTTTCCTATTCAGTTTGCTTTTTTGTAACGGTGCCAATGATTCATGCAAAAAAGCAGAGGGGGTAACAATAACAATATAATCTGCTTTTGAAACAGCTTGACGAATATCCTGAGTTACTTTAATCTCTTTAGGGTTGATAAAAACTGAACTCAAATAAAGCGGATTATGCCCATATTTTGTAACACCTTCCACAATTTCCTCTTCACGCACCCACCAATAAATATGTTCTAAATTTGTGGATAATATTTTTATAATAGCGGTTGCCCATGTGCCACCGCCAATAACTACTACCCGATACCGCATACGCGACTTTTTCTTTCTCAATGGAATATATTGATTTTCAAGCTGTTCAAGTTCAATTGAGTTCATGTATTTATCTCTTTTTTTGGATGGCAAAGGTAATTAATATTTTTTAACATTCAACATTACAATGTTAAAAAAAGTTAATATTGATTCGAAAAATATTTTTTAAAGATATAATAATTCCTATATTTTTGCGGATAATTTTCTAGAAAAACTTTAAATGTTAACTTACAATGACTGAAAAAGAAAACTTAACTAACTCCTTTGAAGAGCCTCAAAATAGCTCTTTTAATGCTCAAGAATGTGCTCAAGCCTCAGATTTACACAAAGTTTTATTTGTACAATCGATGTTTAATAACTATTATCTGGATTACGCATCTTATGTGATTTTAGAGAGAGCTATTCCTGACGTTTATGACGGTTTAAAACCTGTACAACGTCGTATTCTTCATTCCATGAACGAATTGGAAGATGGTCGTTACAATAAAGCAGCTAATATTATTGGAAATACTATGAAGTATCACCCTCACGGAGATGCTTCTATAGGTGATGCAATGGTGCAATTAGGACAAAAAGAGATTACGATTGACACACAAGGAAACTGGGGAAATATATTCACAGGTGATGAGGCTGCGGCAGCAAGGTATATTGAGGCAAGACTCACTAAATTTGCTATTGATGTGGTTTTTAATCCTAAAACTACAGAATGGAAAATGTCGTACGACGGGCGCAACAAAGAGCCAATTGCATTGCCCGTTAAATTTCCGCTCTTATTAGCACAAGGGGTCGAAGGAATTGCTGTTGGATTGGCAACCAGAATTTTACCTCATAATTTTATTGAGCTTATTGATGCTTCTATCGCTATTCTTGAAAACAGAGAGTTTGAAATCTATCCCGATTTTCCTACAGGAGGATCAGTAGATGTTTCTAAATATAATGATGGGTTAAGAGGCGGAAAAATAAGAAACCGTGCGAAAATTTCAATAGTTGACAAAAAAATATTAGTGATACACGAAATCCCTCATGGAACTACAACTACTTCATTGATAACAAATTCAATTGCACCCGCTATTGAAAAAGGAAAACTGAAAATTAAGAAAATTGATGATAATACAGCAGAAAAAGTAGAAATATTATTACACCTACAACCCGGCATCTCTCCTGACCAAACCATTGACGCACTGTTTGCTTTTACAAATTGTGAAATGTCCTACTACCCAAATGCTTGCGTGATCCATAACAGAAAACCGCATTTTATGTCGGTAAAAGAGATTTTAAAAATCAATACAGATAATACTGTTGTGCTGATAAAACGTGAACTCGAAATTGAACTTGCTGAATTAGAAGAAGATTGGCATAAATGGTCGTTGGAAAAAATATTCTTCGAAAAAAGGATCTATAAAGAACTTGAAAAAGACACAACTACTTGGGAAAAACAAATTGACAACATTGAAAAAGCGTTTGACCCTTATAGAGATATATTTAGAAAAGAGATTACTCGTGAGGACATCCTTAAACTTTGTGAAAAACCGGTTCGCAAAATTTCTAAATTCGATATCAAACATGCTGACGATAAAATAGCCCAAATCGAAGAAAAAATGGATGAAGTGAAATATCATCTAAGCCATTTGATAGAATATGCGATTGATTATTTTGAAAATTTGAAAAAAAAATATGGAGAAGGAAGAGAACGAAAAACAGAAATAAAAAATTTCGACAATATTGTGGCTGCAACCGTTGCAGTAGCTAATCTTAAACTGTATGTCAATAAAAAAGAAGGATTTGTGGGTACTGCTCTCAAGAAAGATGAAGACAGTGAGTATGTATGTGACTGTTCAGACATTGACGAAATAGCCGTTTTTCGTGATAATGGAATCTTTACTGTAAGTAAAGTCTCTGAGAAACAGTTCTTTGGAAAAGATATTATTCATGTGGATGTTTTTAAAAGAAACGACGACAGAACGGTTTACAACATGGTGTATTCCGACGGATACAATGGTTTTGCAATGGTGAAAAGATTTTCAATCGGCGGAGTTACAAGAGACAAAGAGTACGACATAACCAAAGGAACTACCGGAACAAAAGTACTCTACTTTACCTCAAATCCAAACGGTGAAGCCGAAAAAGTGCGAGTGTTTCTTAAAGCCAAAGCAAAACTCAAAAAAACTCAATTTGATTTCGATTTTAGCACCTTAGCTATTAAAGGACGTGCCTCACAAGGGAATATTTTATCGCGAAATCCCGTAAGAAAAATAGAAATTATCGCAAAAGGGATCTCTACTTTAAGTGCAATTAACATTTATTTTGATTCAATTGTGATGAGATTAAATACCGAAGAACGTGGAGAACTCTTAGGCGCATTCAAAGAAGATGATAAAATTATCTCTATTTACCAAAACGGAAACTATAGAATAACCGGATTTGACCTCTCTACTCACTTTGATGATAATCTTCACATCATCCAAAAATATAACTCCCAAAATCCAATCACTGCTGTATATGAGAATATAGAAGATGGAAAGATTTACATGAAAAGATTCATTCCTGAACCTACCGATAAAAAAATAGAATTTCTTGGCGATGAAAAGTCTATCCGAATTATTTTTATTAGTTATGACCAATTCCCGCAAATTGATGTAGAACATTTCGAGAAAAAACCTGAAGAGTCCGAAAAAACAACGATCTCTTGTGCCGATTTTGTTGAAATAATGAGCATTAAAGCAAGGGGAAAAAGAATAAACTATAAAAATATAGTGGAAATTAATCCTTTAGATCCATTAGAACCTTTAGAACCTTTGCAGGAAGATGAAGAAGTTGAAGAAGTTAAAGAAGTTAAAGAAGTTGAAGAAGTTGCTGAAGTTGCTGAAGTTAAAGGAGTTGCTGAAGTTGAAGAAGTTAAAGAGGTTGAAGAGGTTGAGCAGAAAGTAGAAAGCAGAAAGCAGAAAATAGAAATTGAGAAAGTAGAAGTGACGAAAAGTGAGGTGGAGATTTCTGAACAACCCACCAAGAATATTAATGATGAAGAGTGGGAACAACTAACGCTGTTTTAGATTATCTCTATTTTCAATATAAACAATCTTAGCGATTTGTAACAAAGAAAGAGGCTGTTCCTTTGAACAGCCTCTTTCAATATTAACAAAAAATTTAATAGAGACAAGTGACGTTTGACACTTGACAATTATCTAAACTATCAAGTGTCAATTGTCAATTATCAATTCTATTTATCCATTACACATCTTACACTTAAGCCATCAAGTTTTTTCTTCAATTCATTTTGAATTTGCTCGCAATAATAGGAAATTGAGAAAAAGCTTGCTGTAGCTCCCGGTGTATCATCACTTGCCCACCAACCGGTAAAGCCGTACAGGTCTTCAAATCTATTTGAAGCGCCGTTGAAAAATCCGGCCGGTAGTGCATTAAAGCCATAATCATCTGTGCCGGAGCCGGGAGGATCAAGCCAATATTTCGTACTTTTCAGTTGCGATGCAGGATAGCCGTTCAATGCGCTCCATTCTGCAATGGATGGAATATGCCAATCGTCAGGACAGATGCCTTGAACAATGCCGCCTTTGGTCGGCTCATCTTCATTCACCGCTGAGTACCATGTGTATAACAATCCGAAGATGGTGTCAAGTTGTGCCGGACAGCTCGGACAAGTATAAGGTTTCGCAAACTTAATCGGATCGCCGGAAGCAAAATAAACCGTTGAACGCAAGTTCTCGGTCCAACAATAACCTGCAAGAGAAGTTACTTTATAGGTATTGCCTTCTGTATCAGAAACTGTATCCGGACATTTATTCTTATCCTTAAGGTTAATTACTGCTACAGGGCTTTCACAATTATCATAACTTGCGGTTACATAGTAATCTGTTTTCGGAAATTGAACGAGAATAGTGCTGCCTGAAATCGGTTTCGTCTTATCTGCATCTTCATAATAAGTATAGGTCAATCCGGAAATCTGATCAACGGCATCGCTTAGGTCAATATTTGTTCCATCCACTACAGCTAACGGATCAATAATAATAGTCGGCATATCTAAGTTAGGTGCAACAATAACAGTTACTTCCTGAGTATTTTCACAATCGCCATCCACCAAGAATATTTGGTAAGTTACCGTTATCGGAGCAGTAGTTGTATTTAGCAACGTTTCGTGAATTTCATTACTAATTATTTTAGTACCACCGGCAGGTGAAATTCCAAGTACGACTACGCGTATCCACGAAATATCGACAGGAGTAACTGAACTTATAGCAATATAGTTCACTTCATTGCCCGAACAAATAATACCTAAATCAGTATCTGAAGTCAAAGTTGGAAGTAAAGAATTAACGGTAACCTTAAATTCACAAGTATCAATTTGTGTGCCAACATAAGCAATTCCCTTAACCACGTTTGTTCCAACATTAAACTGCACGCCATTTAAAGTTGCTCCCGTTCCACTGATTTCAGTTGTACCGTTAATAATATACTTAACAGCATCAAAAACGACACCGGAAACAGGCACAATATCCCATGTATTATCACTGTGGGTATAGTAGCCCTCATCGCAATCATCTTCTGTAACAACTCTTTCGGTTTTATCGCAAGCGATTAATTCGCATAATTCTACTTCGTCTACCACCACATTGCTTACGCTGAACGTACAGCCGCTGCCGTCTTTCAACTCAATCAAGAAGTTGCCCGGCTTGGAAATCGGTAGATCGTAAGGATTGCTCGGTAGTAGCGTCCAAGTGGTGCCGCCGTCAATACTGTATTCATAAGAGGTAGCATCGCCGCCGGTAGCCGTTAAAGTTATGCTGCCCGCTTTGCTCGTACCTTCACAATGAGCAATGTCGGTTGGGGTTGCGGTCAACGACAGGCCGTTGCCATCGCTATTAGTGATGGTAAACGAATATTCTATTGCGCCGCACTCGTCGGTTACATACAAGGTATGAGTACCGGCAGCAAGACCGCCAACGGTAATAGCATCTGTACCCGATGCGGTTAAAACTACCATCTTATCTATTTGATAGGTGAATGAAGGATAATCGCTCATCACAGCAAAGGTGATAGAACCCGTTGCATTCGTGCAGGTGGTTGGGGTTATCGTATAATTGCCGAAGAAGGCAAGTGTGGAAGCATCGGAAGTGATCACCACTTTCTTTTTGTCGCTGCAACCGCCAATATCAACTACTGTTACTACATATTCGCCAACAGCCAAGCCACCAATAACACCGTCCACAGGAGGTGCGATTACTGAGGTGCCCAAGATATAATTGAATGGATCACTGCCTCCGTTTAAGGTTACATGAATAGCACCGTCGGTAGAGGTACAATCGGTAGGCTTGTCAACGGTTAGGGCTATGCTAAATGTTTGAGCGCTGTTAGTCAGTTCAAACTCAGCGCGGGCTATTGCACCACCACAGACGGGATTAGCATCTTTTACATCAATGGTAACAGAACCTGCCGGTAAGCCGATTACATTTCCATCGGTATAAGTTATAAAAAGTGATCCGTTTATGCTGTACAGATAGTTGCCGCTGCCACCACTTACATCAAAGTGGATGCTGCCGGCAGTAGTACACGTCGGCTCGGTTATCGTTACGATAGTGCCGATAGCGGGGTTGTCAAGTACCTCTACCGTTACACCTACTGAGTTCGCACTCTCACAACCGTCAAGGGTTTTGGTGGCATAATAGGTTGCGCCGTTTACCAATGGGGTTGTTTTTGCAACTACATTGGCAGCATCGGTATTACCATCGTACCAAGTGATGTCGTTACCCTTAGGTTCTAAATCGGCTACCGTTGCGCCCAAACAGAACTGCTGACTTGTAGCAATGTCACCGGGTGCGTTCGGAACGGGGTTGATCACAGGGGTTATGCTTACACGATGGCTTT
>JAITUN010000269.1 GCA_031286285.1 Bacteroidales bacterium
TTTTTTTTAGAATAACCGTAAATGAGGTGTGTTACCGTAAATGGGGCTGTCTTTGTTGGGCAGATATCGCAGACAAATATTACTTGATTAGCTCAAAATAACTTACCTTCGGCGATTCATCAGTGAAGATATTTACCTTAACGCCATCACTTGCTTCTTAGGCAGCTTGGTTATGTTAGCCACGAGCGTAGGTTCAAAACCTCTTTTAAGCATAGACTTGGCACTTCTCAAAAGTCCCTGCTTAATACCCTGAACAAGAGCAGCTTCAGTTGCCTCTTCAACTGCTTCTTCTACTGCGCAATCAATAGCGAGTTGTCTCTCATCAATGTATCTCATGTTGCTCCTCAAAATTTTAAGGTCCCTAACACCTAATTTAGCAATTTCAGAAACTTCAAACAAACGATCAAAAAACTTTTCTTTGAAATTAGCCGGACGTTCAGAAATTTTATGCAAATTCTTAAACAAAAACACTATCTTATCCCTAAAACAATGGCATTCAGCAGCTACCTTTTCAAACTTGGGAAGCTCAACAAATACCCGAAACTCCTTTTTGCTTGCAAGCTGCTTTGTCTGCAAATTAAACCAACCTTCTTCTGTAAAGAAAAACTTGCTGTCATCTCTTTTGTAGTTCAAAATGCCAATGAAAAAGCTTGCAGGCATGGCATAGCTTTTTACGCCCCTACCAACCATCTCGGCTTGAACCCTTGATATGTAAAGCCGCCACCTGTTCCCTGCATTTTTGAGCTTGGCATTCTGCATCTCAATTAGGTAAACATTCTTTTCCTTATCTTCGCAGAGGATATCAAAGATTACCTTTTTGCTTTTGGGTGTGGCTCCAAGAGATTCTATGGGCAAGTACTTGATTTTGGTAATTGGAGCAGGCAAAACTCTTTTGAGAAAATCGTTTAGCAGAGCTATGAGCAGAAGCTCTCCGCCTGGTTTTCCGAATACGTTTTTGAAGGCCCAGTCTGTGAAGAGCGGGGCAAATCGGATGGGCTTGAGCGGTTTGTGCCGCACTTGCTTGCTTTTGGGCATAACACTCCCTGTGTTTAAAAATCATATAATAAAGCGCTCCAAGCCTCCGTGTGGTAATGTAGAAAAATTACTGAGGGATTAGGTGGAATAAGATATTTTTACAAAAAGTTGTAGGCACTATTTGTAAAAATGTTGTTTTAAAAATAAATATGCAACACCCTTCCCGCTTTACATTTCGCTGGTGAACCGCGCGAAGCGAGGGTAATTTTGCCTGATTTTTTACCTCGAAAATACCCGCCCAAAGCCTTCACCGAAAAAGAATTTAGAATCGTTGCCTCGCGTGATAAATGAAAAAGTTAATTTCCGTGAGTTTAATTGGTTTTAAAAAATACGCTGATGATTTCATACTGACATAAGTATCCGGTTTTTCTATATTTCAGTTACAATTATGGTAGGCATTGTCAAAGACGGTTTTGCAGACGGCGCACCTTGCGCCACAAGGTTTAATGATGTATTGTGAAATAACACCATTTCTGCATGTTTTGATGGCATTATTTGTAACAGTTTCAGTTATATTTGTTTCCATTTTAGGAAGCCGGACCAAGCGTGCTGGTTATCAGAAACAATTTTCAATGTGGTTTGGCGTTTCTTTGCTTTGCCTTTGGATAGTCTATAACATTTATTATTTTTTACCAATTAATTTCAGATTAGACGTAAGCCTGCCTCTTCATGTATGCGATATTCTTGCTGTTATTGCAGCATTAGCCATGATAAAACCGAATAGAAAAACAAGTGCGCTGTTATATTTTTGCGCTCTTGCTTTGGCTGGACAGGCGATAATCACGCCAATCGGAAATCAAAATCCGTTGATTTTCAGGTTTTGGCTATTTTGGCTTCTTCATGCAGGTATAATATCGGCATCCATATATGACCTTGTAGTGCGAAAATATATGCCGGTTTTCAAAGATTTTCTGTTTGTGGTTGCTTGTGCATTTATTTATGTTGCCATTATTTTGCCTATAAATATTATATTTGGTTGGAACTATGGTTATATAGGAAATCAAATACCGGACACAACTACAATTATTGATGCGCTTGGAGTATGGCCACAACGCTTGATATGGATGTTTGCTATCATTTTCACTATTCAATTTATAATGTATTTACCATGGAAAATATTTGGAGGAAAAAACAATGAAAGAAGATAATTTTTATTCCGGTCTAAAGAAACCCAAAAAAAGTACCGGAGGCGAATCATTAGGGGAAAAATATTATGATATTATCTTAAAAGCCCCTGTTATTCTATTTTCAACACTTATAATCTTTATTATTTTGAACTATCAAAAAATTTGGGAATTTATCGGTAATGATGTCAGTGACGGTCGTTTATTTATATTGCTTTGTGTTATTACTGTTTTTGCTGCATGGCGGGCACATCAGTCTATTTGTTTAGCAAAAATTGATTATTATAGTATTAAAGAACATTGGAGGGATCTTTTAACATTTATCGCTGTAGTTGTATTCCTATCTTTTAGTTTGTTATTTGGATTGTATCATAAAATAATCTTTCTATGTGCCATATATACAATAATTTCTCTATTGGTTACTATAAACTTTTGGGATTTATTTTTAATACGGTTTGAAAAGCAAAAAGATCAGCTTGATTATATCTGTGAGAAACGGATACAATTTTTTAACGTTATTGTTTCTTCAATTTTAACAGTGTTATTCTTTCTTACTACTATTTTAAAAGCACGCAATATTGATGCAATATGGGTATATGTGACACTTGCAGCCATTATATGCGTATTATTAGTTTTAAATATATTGCATTCTCATGAATTAACTTATATGCCGAAATTTATTTTATGGAATAACAAAGAAGATGATAATAATAATAGTGATTTTAAAAAATTGAGAATAGGCAGAATGAGCAAAAATAAAAAAGATATTGACAAAATAGTCGATACCATAATTAAAGAATTCAAATATATTTTTGAATATATTTTTGACACAAGCGATGAAATAATTTTAAAACGTACTTTACGGCGACTTGTTACATCCAGTTTTGGTTTTGGCTTTTTAGGATACATGAATTTTTATTCAATAAAAAAAAGTGATAACGATACAGAAGAAAAAATTGATGAAAATGCAACAGAAGTTGGATTAATAAAAATAAATACATTGCACAGAAGTTTAATATATAAATTTTTGGAATTTATATATTTACCTATTACTATTATTGTTATTATATATCAATTTGGAATTAAAAAATTGCCAAAAATTTATAAACGTTCAAAAGAAATAATAGATTCACAGCCAAAACTTCAAAATAAAACGGAATTTGAATTGACCTATTTTGTTATTTATGAAGAATTTAGAAATAACAAATATGGCATTTGCGCAATGAACCTGCTTGTAAACGCTCTATTTCACAGTAAAACAAATAACATTAATTGCTCAAGACTAGTTTTAATAACTAGAGAATCCAATGCCACCTTTTTAGCTTTAGTCAAAAAGATTGGTCTTAAACAATATCGTATAGAAGAAGACGTAAAAGAACCACAAGAAATAATAGAAAAACAAGGGAAAGGTATATTTTTCCAATATTCTGTGAATAATGATTAAAGTTATTATTAAATCTAAGTTGGGGATAGAAATATCCTGACTTTATCAATGCGTCACCCGAAATGATTTCCATCAACTTCGAGCATTCGTTGCTGTGCATCCATTAACAATTCATGACAGCATATCGTGGCAAAATATACTTTTTTTTACTCTGCGCCATTACATATAAATCATTAAAAAGCGGCAATGCCGCTTTATTGTATTATGGTTCAAGGTCGGGGCAAGGGTCGTGACCAGTAATCTTAAATACAATATTTGGGTTATTATCATAAACAGTGAATACCGCATCCCCGCTGCAGATTTTGAAACATGGGTCAGAAGAATCACCCGGATGCACAAATTCAAGCATCTCACCCGAAAGCGGTCCAAATTCCGCACGTTCGCCACCGCAAACAATTGGTGTCCCCGATGTCGAATACCCCGGTATCACCCAGTCCGTACCACCGCGCGAAGCCGTCACCGTGCCGAATTGCGTCAATTTTCCGTTGTTGTTGGATGACGATGACGCGCCGCCCGATGATGTTCCGCCATTTGACGAGGATGAGTTACCGCCGGATGATGTTCCGCCATTTGACGCGGATGAGGATGGTGCTTGACCGGAACTGGACGGTGTGTTGCCACTGGATGATGAAGGATCGGTAGATAAAGACGAGGACGATGGTATTACGGATGACGACGATGTCCATCCGTTTCCGTTCGATGATGATGAAGCGGGTTCGTTTATGGGGCCGTTTGTCGAACTATCGCTGCAACCAATACCCACGACCACGACCGCCACCAGCAGTGATTTTGTCAATTTGTTCATTTATATTCTCCTCGCATTAATTGCTAATAGCACAAATGTAGAAATTTTAAACCATTTGTTTCTCAAGCCACTCTTTAAAAACCATTGTATTACCGGATAAGTTATAAGCTTCAGCCATGTTTTCATAAGTTGTTTCGGCATTCGGATGTTTTGCCCCGAGCTTACTTAAAAGTATACGATATGCTTTTATATACCATTCAAAGGCTTTGGCATAGTCGCCCTGGTCTTTAAAAACTAACGCCATATTGTTATAGATAGTAGCAGTAGACGGGTGCTCCTTACCTAAGACTTTCTCACGAATTGCCAAAGCATAACCATAATACTCCAATGCCTTGACATAATCGCCCTGAACACGAAAAACTGCCGCCATGTTGTTATAGGTAGTCGCAGTATCCGGATGCTCCTTACCTAAGACTTTCTCACGAATTACCAAAGCATAACCATAATACTCCAATGCCTTGACATAATCGCCCTGAGCGTGAAAAACTAACGCCATGTTGTTATAGGTAACCGCAGTATTCGGATGCTCCTTGCCTAAGACTTTCTCAAAAATTTTCAAAGCATAACCGTAATACTTCAATGCCTTGACATAATCACCCTGGTCGTGAAAAACTCCCGCCATGTTGTTATAGGTAGTTGCAGTATCTAGATGCTCCTTACCTAAGACTTTCTCACGAATCGCCAAAGCATAACCAAAATACTCCAATGCCTTGACATAATCGCCCTGGTCGTGAAAAACTCTCGCCATGTCGTTATAGGTAGTCGCAGTATCCGGATGCTCCTTGCCTAAGATTTTCTCGCGAATTGCCAAAGCATAACTGTGATATTCCAATGCCTTATCATAGTTACCTTGGGCGTGAAAAACTTCAGCTATGTTGTTATAGGTAGTTGCAGTATACGGATGCCCTTTGCCTAAGACTTTTTCACGAATTGCCAAAGCATAACCGAAATACTCTAATGCACGGTTGTAGCTTCCAAGATAACGATTTCCAAATCCGCCCTCATGGTATAAGTATGCAACATTTACTTGCTCTTCATCGGTTGTCAAAATCGTTTTCGCAATATTCAAAAATACCTCTACATGAGGCGTTAGGTCTAAAAAACGATTATGACTTTTAATATTCCCATATTCAAAATCATACGCTTTTCTGAAAAGCGACAAACAACACTGTGCCCATTGCAACTCATCGCCTATCTTATTCCGCACGATTTCCTGCAACAATCGATGCATGGAATAACCTTTCCCATCTTCCTGTTTATTTAAAAGTGAATATCGAGTTAATTGATTCCAAACATCATTTCTATCCAAACAATCTGCCATCATTTCTCTCAATGGCGGTGGTAGCAAATCTGAGTTTTCACTAAACAAAGTTTCATCAATATCTTCCGGTGCCATATAGGAACACAAATACAACAACTGCAAGGAAGCTTCTTGCTCTATATTTTTAATAGATATTTCTAGAGTTGCGGCAACTGAGCTTTCATAGTTAGTCACTCTATTAACTCTTTCCAATACCTTAAGTCCATAATCTTTAAACAAAGACAAATACTCAATATATGCAATCTTGTTGGTTTTAATGTAGGTGGCCGCTTGCTCTAACGCTAAAGGAAAATGTCCTAAACAGCCCGCTAGTTTCGAAGCATTTGAAGAATCTTTGATTCCTGTGCGCTTTTCTAAAAAGTCAATAGCCTCTTCTTCTTTTAAAACATCTATACGAATTACATTTCCAATATCATTATGCGCGTTTCTCGTAGTTATTAAAATGTTTTCGTGATTATTTTTTGGCAGCCAAGTCGTATTTCCGGCAATGTTATCTACATTATCATAAATAAACAACCACTTACCGTTAGAATTCATCCAACTTAAAACAGCTTCAATAATTGATTTATTATCTTGCTGTTCTTTATTCAATAATCTCATTCTTACGGCAAAATCTTTATATGCCATTAACACGGTAGCTTCTGTTTCAGCATGAACCCACCAAATATAATCATATTTGTGTGCATACCTATATGCATACTCCAGTGCAGTTTGAGTTTTACCAAATCCTCCCATTCCTGTAATGACCTGTGTTCGTGA
>JAITUN010000320.1 GCA_031286285.1 Bacteroidales bacterium
AATGGCGGTGCAATGCACCTTTGGAACGAAAAACAAGACTGCATAATGACATGTGTGGCAGAAAAGTTACGAACATCCGCAAAGCAATTTAAATGATTAAAGCAAAAGGACAAGCCGCATTTGTAATTGACTTCGTCGAACGTTGTTTCGGCAGAACGAGTAGTGTCATGTCTATCTTCACATAACGGATAAAGTCTTTTCAATCTAATGCGTGCGTCGTCTGCTGTGAACTGCCAATTAATTTTAGCATTTTTATTATTTCTTACTTTTTGCCACGCATCAGTCTGCATTTTCACTTTTTCAATATCAGGAATTCGTCCTGCCAAGCATTGTTTCATCAGCACATTCAGTTCTATTTCTGCCATATTGAGCCAGCTACCATGTTTTGGAGTATATATAAACTCAAACCTGTCCCACAATGCTTTTGCTTTTTCAGCAGCAAAACTCTCATAGAGTGAGCCGGGTTTATGTGTTTCCAAGTTATCCATTACCAATGTAATTTTTTCTGCTTCTGGGTACTGATTGGCTATTTCTTCTAAAAAGACAGCCCAATCCTTTTTGGTTTTTCGCTCGGTTATTTTTACTAAACGTTTTCCTGCCAACGGTTCATTACTCATAAATATATTGCAAACACCGTTACGAACATATTCATAGTCGTATTTTTCTTCGCTTCCTGGCTTGGCTGCAATCGGCTTTTTTGTTTCCCCTATAAGTTGCTTGGGTGACTCATCCATACAAACAACAGGACGTTTTTCGTTATATGGACGTTTGTAAATCTCAAGCACTTTTTCCATATTAGCCACAAAATCACCGTTTTGTAAAGGAGGTATGACCCAGCCTTTTTTCTTCCACGGCTTTAATTCGTTTTTTTAAAACTTGGCGAATTGTTTCATGCGAAATAGTGTCAATGTAATTCAGTTCAACAATTTTATCTGCAAGCATGCGTAATGACCAACGACTAAAACCTTCAGGCGCATCACTACAGCTTATGGCGATAATACGAGCTTCCAAATCGCCATCAACTTTTCGAGGATACTCACGATCTGCAGGCTTGTCTTCTAACGCGCATTCAATGCCATTTTCTACAAAGCGCTTTTTGATGCGTTCAATCATACTCTCGCCAACGCCAAGAAATTCAGATATTTCTCGGTTAGTTCGTTTGTGGGCATCACTAAATGCACCACGATCAGCATTCAACAATATCAAGGCGTGAATCAATTTCCTTGAAGAGTGCTTGCCGTTTTTTGTCAAGGACGTAAGTAATACTCGTTCCTCGTTTGTCAAAGTAACTTTATACAATATTTTTCCCATTGCGTTTTTTGGCCGCAAAGGTAAATATTTATACCATTATTACAAAATTGACATGACACTAGTGACGAAAACAAAAATATAGTGTTTATCTTAGAAGAACTGCTACAAGTAGATGATGCTCGAAGAAAAATACTAGACACGCTCAATATTGGAAAATTAAAAGATAAAGAATCTTATTGTATTGATTGTTACGAAAAAGACAAAGAAGAATACGAAGATAAAATAATTGCTATAGTTATTTCCCAAACAGACATGGACAACCCCTACCATGACACAATTGTGAAGGCTTGGCGTTTAAACGTTAGAACAGGTCAATTTGAACCTATTAAAAATCATTATTGACCGACAAAAATTTAACAATATTTTTTTTACCAAAAAGGAGGATTGTTAAATCGTCCCAAAGTTGTAATTTTGTAGTTACTAAACAAAAACAATTACAACAATGTGCAAAAGTAATAAAAATTTAGTCGGTCAGCCAATCTTCAAACAAATTGTCAAAATAATTCCAAGAGATGTTTTTAATGTATTAGTTAACCGATGCCAAAGTGACAAGTATTATAAGACATTTTTCTCTTGGGAACAGTTAGTAACGATGCTTTTCGGCATATTTTCGCGTTGTGATTCAATGCGTGAAGTTTGCGATTGTATGCGAGCCATGGGCGGCAAGTTAAATTATTTTGGTATGGACAGTTCGCCTGCTCCAAGTACTGCTGGCGATGGTTTGCGAGACAGGGACGAGAAATTGTTCCGATTGTTTTATTTTGCTTTGATTGAACATTTTTCGCCTCTTTTGTCGGAAAGAAAAAAAAAAAAGCATCGCAAGAAAGATGTCAGTTTTGAAGACTTTTTTGCCTTTGACTCAACTACTATCACACTATTTTCTGACATAATGAAAGGTGTTGGTCGCAATCCAAAAGATGATGGAAAGAAGAAAGGTGGTCTGAAGGTTCATATGCTGACCGACGTACATGCTGATACGCCGAAGTTTGTAAAGATAAGCGAAGCAAAAACGCATGATAAAAACTTTTTGCAATATCTTAATTTGGCGAAAGGTAGCATGGTTGTATTTGACAAGGCATACAATTATTATTTACAATTTGCCAAATGGACGCAATCAGGCGTAAACTTTGTTTGCCGATTGAAAGATAACGCAAAATATGAGGTTCAGCATGAACCATTGTTTGAAAATAAATTGGGGAAAGACGAATTTGGTGTTTACAAAGTGGAGCATATCCATATCCAATATAAGGAAACAGTTGCAATTAATGTAGGCGAAAAGAAAAAAACGAAGAAAACTAAACAAACTAAAATGCTGTGTTTGCGTTTGGTATGGTATAAAGATGAGAAAGGCAGAAAATTCAAATTTATTACCAATAACTGGGATATAACTGACGAGGAGGTCGCTCTGCTTTATAAACATAGGTGGTCTATCGAAACGTGTTTCAGAAATTTGAAACAAAATTTTCAATTGACTTATTTTTACTCCGACACGGAAAATGGTATAAAAACGCAAGTTTGGTGCACTTTGATAGCCTATTTGCTTTTGCAGGTTATCCAAACAGATACGGAAAGTAAAAAAGCGTTTTCAACCATAGCAGCATTAGTGAGAATACATCTGACAAATCATTTAGATTTGAGATGGACAGTAACCGAAGGCAGACGCGCATACCAAAAACGAACAAAAAGCCGAAATAAAAGTCCAACATATTATCACACGTCTCTATTTGAAGAACAGGGGGGGTAGGTTTTTGAAATTGAAGAAAAGTAAATCGTAATAAATTAAATATCAATAATATAAAATAAATAAATAAACAAATATTTAATTTAGTCGGTTAATAGTGTAAATTTTACTAATTACAATCGCGTGAAATAAAAATCAAGCCCACAGCCACTTTATTTTTGTTT
>JAITUN010000038.1 GCA_031286285.1 Bacteroidales bacterium
GTTTTTTGCTCTCTTACAGTTAAAGAAACTTGATAATAACTGATAAGCCCTTTATCGTCCTTACATACAAAATCACATTCTGTCTGTAAAACCTTTCCGATGTAAATTTCTTTGAAACGTCTTTTGAGCTCTATAAAAATAAGATTTTCAAGTAAATGCCCGCGATTTGTTTGAGCATTTCTTCCTAAAATTGCAAGCAAAAGACCTGTGTCTGCAACGTAAAATTTATTGAGGGTTTGTAACATTTTTTTACCTCTAATATCGTAACGAAAAACTTTGTTGAGTAAAAAACTGTCTTCTAAAACAGACAAATAATTTTCTACTGTTTCGTTATTAATTTTATTACCGTTGGCTGTTACAGTTTCGGCAATATTGTTAGGGGACACTATGGTGCCAACACAATCAAAGATAAAATTTACAATATTTTCAAAATCAAACTTCGATTTTATTTTGTTGCGTTTGTAAATATCTTTTTCTAAAATTGTCCGATAAACATTCGTTAAATAAGGAATAATTTCTTGCTCATTATTTAGTTGTAAAATATTTGAGACTTCGGGCATTCCGCCAAAAGTAATGTAATCTTCAAAATTTTCAGCGTTACTTTTTGTACAAACAGACGAAAATTCTTTGAATGAAAGTGGTAAGACAGAGATTTCAATATATCTGCCTGTAAGCAAAGTAGCAAGTTCTGACGACAAAAACCAAGCATTTGAACCCGTTATGTATATGTCAATAAAATCTTTGACAAACAAACTGTCAATCAATTTTTCAAATTCCGGAACCATTTGAATTTCATCTAAAAAAACGTAATTCATTGTGTTTTTGTCTGCAAGTCGCATAACATAATCGTGCAAAACGTGTCGCTCTAAAAGTGCTTCGTTTTCCATCTCTTCTAAATTCAGATAAATAATGTTGCTTTCGACAATGCCACTGTTTAGTAATTCTTGCTGAAATTGTTTGAAAAGTGTTGTTTTTCCAACACGACGAAGTCCTGTAATCACTTTGATTACTTTTATGCCCAGCATATTTTTCAGTCGCTTAATGTATGGTTCTCTTATTATCATAATCGTAAAACTTTTAGTATTCAATCACTTTTGCGGTTTTATGAAACCGTAAAACTATGTGATTTCGCATAGTTTTACGGTTTTGATTTAGGATTGCAAAGATAAAATTTATTATTTATAAAATTTGAATATCCTAACGGCATTTCTTTTTTGAGCTTTTAAAAGATAAATACCGGAGGCGGGAGAGGGGAAACAGAGGACAGTAAGAGAAGTGGCGTTGTAAAAAGTTTTGATAATTTGTCCGTTAGTATTATAAATTGTACAATAACAGTCGTCTAAGTTAATTAAGTGCAGTTTGCCTTGTGCAAAAAAGATCTTGGCATCGGGCATAATGTCGGTTTGTACACTTAAAACGTCAATTTCAATTCCTTGAATATGAAAATCTTCGGCGCCCATAATTTCGGTGGAGGTTTCGCCGAATCTACCGCAATACTGGTTTACGCCGGTATAAACTTTTACAAAATGGATTCCGGGGAGTTCCACTTTATTTCCCTGATTATCAACCGCCCAACCAATATCGAAGTTGGAGAGAATATTATCATTGGGATGGTTATCGGCATAGCCCCATGCGTAAGGATATTGCACAAAATTATTACCGGCGCCGCTTTCATTCACACCGTTGTTTGCTAATTTAGCGCCTTCATAGATCAGTGTTTCTTCGCCAATCCATTGCGGATAGTAAGGCTGTGGGTGAAAGGCGTTTTTTGCCACGTAACCTGTATATCCTTGGTTATCTGTCCATTTCACATAACTTGTATCTGTAAGGAATGGGAAGTTAGGGTCGGGGGTGGGGATTTTGTCCGGATCCGGCTTGAAGTAAGTAATCTCGTAATTTTTAATAGTTTCCGGTTTATAGTACTCGCTTCCTGCCAACTCGTACCAAGGATCATCGGGGATACCGTTGCCATTAACATCGTAAGAAACCATCACTATTCCCGGTTCGCATGCGCCGGTAACCACAGGGGTTGTGCTGTAGTAATAGGCGTTTCCCCATATTTTGAAATCATACTTTCCGGGTTTGTTCTCTACCAAATGGTCGAACCCAAAAACGATGTACCCTCCATAAGCGCCCAGCGTTACCAACCCTTTTTCATCTCCCACAATCGCTTCCTCCACTTTTTGGAGCATGGTTTCGTGCGTATCTCCCGCTTCATATTCGGGCAGTACATTTACATATTGCCCCGGCGCCGGACGATAATCAAAAACCTTATGAATGTAAGGCGATTGCGCAAAAACTAAAAGGTTTATGCTTATTAATAAGCAAAATAAAATTGTTGTTTTTTTCATAAGATTGGCATAAAAAAGCCTATGATTTAGGGGAGAAACCAAGTATTACATGGGCTGTTTTCATTTCTATTTCACAAACTTAAACACTTTTCCGTTTTCTAACCGTAGAATATATATTCCTTTGTTAAGTTGTGCGGTAGAGATATCTGGAGTTGTAATACCGGTTTGTACTACTTGCCCTGTTATGGTATAAATCTGATAGTGAGTGTTTATTGGAATATCTTTTA
>JAITUN010000054.1 GCA_031286285.1 Bacteroidales bacterium
TAAACCCAAATTCCGCAATAGAGAAAACAAACAATTATATATATCTGTAATTCAGCGATTTATATTCTGTTTTTTCTAATGCTACGCATTAGAAAAAACACAGTTTAAAATGTTTACTAACAACATATTGAAATTGCAAAATGTTCTATTGCGGAATTCGGGTTTATAATTTTTTGTTTTTAGAATTAAAAACGATAGCTCCGAATTGTAAATTTGGGTTAGTCTCAAATAGTTTTCCGCTTGGAGTGATGACCGTGTTTCGGCTATAGAAGCGGTAGTTCGCATTATTATTGCCGTTGCAAACTACGGCTTCGATGCTCTAAGTCGGTTTTGCACAGGAACCATACATTCGTATATTGACACAAATGCCATGCGGTAGTTCGTTCTACCGGCAAGCGTTCCGTGCGAAATTTCCCTGTTGCTTCTGTTAAAGAGAAACTTGCAACAGGGGGGGGGTGATTATCAACGAATTACGTATTTTTTGGACAAAAATAACTCTTGCGTTGTTTATTAACAACACAAAAAATAAACCGATATTTGCCCAAAAATGCTTCATGATTTATAATTTTAAACATAGGGACAAAGATACAACATGTAAACCACAAATGCAAATAAAAAAATATTTTTTGTAAAAAATGCGTTGTTTTTTCGAGCTGACTTAAATTATACGTTGTTTGTGCGTATTTTTTGAAATTCCTTATCTAAGTGTTCTAAGGATTTTTGCATCTGCTCTTTGGTCAGTTGCATACAAAAATCAATCTGCTCGTACATAGTTTTTTATTTTTTTGCAAAGGTAAAAAAAAAACGCTAAAAATCATTTGAAATTCAGGGCAAACGCCTTAAAATTTAATTTTTCCATGAAATTCTGTTTATTATTGAAAATCAATCCCGTAGGGATTTGATATTGGTAGAAATAGATTTCCCTCATGTAAAATGGCGTGCCGTCAGGTACGCAAGATTAAAATTATTTGCCCATATAGCGTACCTAACGGCACGCTTTTAAAATTGCAATCCATTATTTACCAACATTTTGTCCCTAACGGGACACTATTATTTTAATGCGTTTTCCCTCTCTGAAATTTTAGCGTTTTTCAATTTAATCAGGTAGTTACTATAAAACTATTTTACCGGAATAAATCATTCGATTATTTTCCAACAAACGATACAAATACACTCCATTGGACAAATGAGCTACGCTAATAGTATTACCTGCATCTTTCTTTAATATTACTTTCCCTTGCATATCGTACAATTCTAACGTTAAAGATTGACTTTGCAAAGTTTTATCTATCACAATAACCTGGTTTGCTGCATCGTAATAAACTTTATTATTGTCAAAAGGCAATGATCTAATACTCGTCTCTATCTTTTTTATGGTTTCGATTTCGAGTTCATAAACATCTTCCGTATAGACATCTATAATTGCGGTTACTGTTCCTGTTATTTCAACTTCATCGTTCCATCCATACTCAACACCATCAAAGATTATTTCACTGTTCCAAATCCACTTTGAATCAATAGTTAGGACATAATTTTGGGACGTCGTTTTCAACCAAAATATCACACCGGGAATACATGGGTCTTCATCAGGGTCGACAGGAGGACACGGATTCCCTTTCCGAATAATTGTACCGGAATAGATATCTTGTCCGAATGTGTTTATACTTAGAGTCATAAACACTGCAATGAGAAAAAATGATAAACTAAACTTTTTCATGGTTTTAAATTTTTAAATTTAACATTGTATAAATAACGGGACAAAGATAAATATTTTTTGTTACAAAAATTCTTATCACTTCCATTTTTATTCAAATAGAACCAACTCGCCGGTTTCTTCATCTTCTGTTACAAAGATATATACATCTTCATCGTCGCGTTTCATAAAGTAATTTTCGCGTCCGATTGCTTCTTTAATTTTCAGATCATTTTCTATGGTATTGTTTTTCAATTCGTACTCTTTTATCTGTTTTTCGGTTTCTTGTAACTCTTTCCGCAATTCTTTCAATTGGGCGTTCAATTTTCTTTGTTCACTCCAACTGTAGTCGTCGAAAAAGAAAATCCAAATTCCAAAAATAAGTAATACTATAACGTATTTAAACCATTTTGCACCTATTATTTTCATGATTTCGGCATTTTAAAATTAATCTACATTATCGTGCAAAAAATGATTTTGTTGAAATATCAATTTTCCATCTTCTCCTGGAAACAGGTGATAGTTGGAAGCGTGGGATTCAGAAGAATGGTTGGCAGGTTCAAAGTGAACGTTTCTGCGTCGAAACGCCGGCTCTTCGATGATAGATTCCGACACTTCAAAACTTCTCGAGTGCATGGAAAAATTACGGAGTTTGTCATTTCTAAGTTTCGTCAAATTGTCGCTCGGATCGGACTCCGTCTTGGGATAAACGGAAATTCCTTGAGCAGGACGTACCGCTACAGGCGATGTATTCGATTGATAATTAGCAGAATAATTAGGCATTTCGGAAAGATGAAGTTCAAAATCATCTTCTTCGGCAATAATTGTTTTTATAGCTGTTTGAGAGGGGTTGGCTGCGGAAGTTACCGGAATATTCGGTTCGGGAATCAGTTGATGAACGGTTACAGGCTTTTGAAAAGAGGGTATCGCTTCAACTTCTTCTTTTTCGGGAAGTTTTATTTCGGGTTTATCGTCTTCTTTTACCACAATCTGCATACCTGAATCCGAGTCCGAAGTGGAATCTTCCGTGTTGTCGGTCGCTTCATTTTCTACGGCTACGGGTTCGGGTTCAGGAACAAGGTTTTCATAGGAAGGGATAGAGGAATTATTTTCAGTAACCTCTTCATTAAGAGGATGTATAATTTTTCCTCCGATTTGTCCGGTTTGTCCGGTTGATTCTGTCTGTCCGGGTTGTTTTCGTTCCGGAATATCCGGAGGCGTCGGGGGAGCAACTTGGTCAGGTATGTTGAATCCGGTTGCGATGATGGTAACAGCTATATTTTCGCCCAAGCTTTCATCATATCCGTGTCCAAGAATCAAATCAGCATTATTTCCGGTGCGTTCATGTACCAATTCGGTAATTTCGCCCATTTCATCCATACGGACTTCGTTATCACCGTAGGTAATATAGAGTAGTAGATTTTTGGAACCGCGAATGTCAATATTGTCGAGCAACGGCGAACTCAGCGCTTCTTCAACAGCTTGGGCGGCACGGTCTTCACCTTCGGCAATGCCTATTCCCATGATAGCCGTTCCGCTATGGCGCATCACTGTTTTCACATCTTCGAGGTCAACATTCACATATCCTCTTACCGTGATAATTTCAGCAATGCCTTTGACGGCGTTTGCTAATACATTGTCCGCCTTTTTATATGCTTCGGTTACTATCAGGTCTCCGTACTGTTCTCTCAGTTTGTCGTTTTTGATGACCAACAGCACATCTACTATTTTTCTCAACTCTTCAATACCTTGACGGGCTTGTTTTTGGCGGCGTTGCCCTTCTACAGTAAAAGGCTCGGTTACGACCGCCACCGTCAAAATACCCAAATCCCGTGCAATGCCAGCAACGACAGGAGCCGCTCCGGTACCTGTTCCGCCGCCCATTCCGGCAGTGATAAAGACCATTTCGGTATTTTTCTCCAAAAGTGAACGTATGTCATCAGCGCTTTCTTCCGCCAATTTACGTCCTTGTTCGGGGTTGTTTCCGGCGCCCGTACCTTTTGTCCCAAAACGGATGATATTTGGCACAGGACTGGCTTCAAGCACCTGCAAATCGGTATTGCAATTAACGAAATCAACGCCGATGATTCCTAATTTAAACATGTGATTTACAGCGTTGTTTCCGCCTCCGCCAACGCCGATGACTTTGATGATTGACGATTGTCCTTTGGGGCAATCAAAATTCAAAATATCTTTATTTTCCTTGAGCAATGTT
>JAITUN010000061.1 GCA_031286285.1 Bacteroidales bacterium
AGGCAACGGTCAATCAATAAAGAACTGTCGGGACTATTATATGCCATTTTATATAGCCTTTGCAACATTTCAAGCGATTTTGTTTTTTTATATAAACTTATCCTGTTGATTTCGTTTGCTAAAGTATCGAATTTTGTATTTTGAGCACAGACAGACAGTAGGGTCAAAAAAAGCAGTAACAAAAAAAATAATTGTTTGATTTTCATATTTTTATAAAATTATTTAGGTATTTTAAATAAGATGCAAAGGTAAGCAAATTAATTATAAAAAAGGCTACCTGCAGGCAGCCTTTTTTATTTTCCCTTCAATCCTTAAATACTACTTTTTTACTACTTTTTTCATTACTTCTCCGGCTTCGGTATTTATTTTTACAAAATATACCCCTGCCGGTAAATCTGAAATATCTAATACCACCCCGTCAGCCTTCGGCTGCCATCCCTCCATAGATGGAGGGGAATTTATCACAAGACATTTTCTTCCATAAACATCGTAAATCGTAATGTCGCATATCTTAAATCCCGTATCTCCCATCTCAATTGTTAACACTCCATCCGTTGGATTCGGAAATATTTGTAACTCGTCACTTGTTACTCGTAACTCTCCGATGCCTAGTCTAAATTCGATGATTATCGACAATTCTTTGCTGGCACTACCCCCTGCTGTGTTGATTGCTTGTATGGTAAAGTCAAATATTCCTACTTCTACGGGTAAGCCATCAATGACACCGGTGGTGGCATCTATGGATAAGCCTGTCGGCAAATTGCCGTTCTCAATGCTCCATGTTATGGGGGTTTGGCTGTCGGCTTCTAGGGTGGCAAAGTATAGAGCGCCTGTTGTGCCGTCGGGCAATGAGGTAATAGTAATGGTTGGCGCCAAGTGAATGACAATAGTCAGTACTTTGATATCGCTACCGCTTGCGTTGGTTGCCTTGATGATAAATTCAGACAATTCAGTTTCGGTAGATGTACCGGAAATCTCACCGGTGGCTGCGTCTAACGATAAGCCTTCCGGTAAACTGCCGTTCTCAATACTCCATGTTACAGGCATATCGCTTTCTGCTTCGAGGGTAGCAGAATAGGGTGCGCCTGCTGTCCCATCGGGCAATGATTCCGTAATGATGGTTGGCGGCATGTCAGAGGGTGTTACAAAAACGCTATGGGTTATGCAGAAACCATTTTCGGGAAGCGGAGTGATTATGCCGTTTATCCACAATCCTCCCGGTGCACCTGACACATATACGTCATCGTTAAACTTAAATACTGAATGTGCTGCGAATGTGGGATCAGGTATAGTAGTGGGGAGGTCAAAGGCAAGGTCGTTTTTCCACAGTTTGGGAACTGATCCAAAACCACCAATATAGGGACGTTCATGCCCTGCTACATAAACATCATCGTCGGATACATAAAGCCCCATTGAATACATAGCGGATAATGAACCGGTTGATTCAAGCGCATATAACAAGGTATTGTCTTTATACACTTGTGGCATACAAGTGTATTCATCAATGCGTTTAAAACATGCAGTGTATATAATGTCATCAACCACAACTACCGATTTGGCATAACCAGGGGTATCGGCATTAAAAGTTAAATGTACTTCTCCATTTTTCCACACAGTGGCTTTGCTGTCGGTTGTTGTTCCTGCTACATATACATCGTCGCCACTGATAAAGACAGAACTCATCACAGATGAGTTTTCATAGCCTGGTTCGACTATGCCATTTTTCCAAACTTTGCCTATATATACACCATCCAGACGAATACGTCCCACCGTATATACATCACCGTTGCCCGACACGGAAACAGAATAGGAATCCGTCTGTGTTGCACCCTCAGTGTCAACAACGTACAATTCAACACCGTCTTTCCATACTTTGAGAATACTTGGTCCCACTGGAACTTCACGCACAAATCCTGTAGCATATACATTTCCATTATCCACGATTACTGAGTAAATACAACCACCACATCCATTAGAAAGGATAGTCGGTACTCCGTTAGTCCATACGGCAGCATTGCCGAGAAGTTCTCCACCAACATAAACATTTTGAGCCATACTGCAGAAAGATAACATGGAGAAAACGAGAAAGCAGATTGAAGATTTAAAATTTAAGATTGAAAATCTTCTCATTTTTTTGTTTTTAGTACATTTTTTCATAACGAATAAATTTTTGATTTAACTTGCCGCAAAGATATAGCAAACTTTCATAGTAGCCAAAAACAATCAGTAAACAAAGAGTAAACATTTCAAAAAAAAAGTCATTATAAATCAGTATATTATATTTTAGAAAATTATAGAAAGATAAAAACAGTGGTTTACATGTGGGTTTTTTTGAAGAAAATCGTATATTTTTTTTTATTTTTTGTACATCAACATTTTAATTTTATTAAAACAAATCTGAATTTCTAATAGCTCAAGTCGTACAATTTGTTCATATCAAAACATGTTCACACTTTTATTTTTTCGTTTTCCTCTTTCTTATTGCGTTGACGTAAAACTTCTACAAAACTGGCATCCACAATTTTCCCTTCATTTCTCGATTGCATATTTAAATATTGACATCATTTGATTTTTTTTGTAAAAATACACTATTTTTTTGAATATCAAATGATTAATAAAAAAATCGACAAAAAAAATATGCATAAATAATAATATCAACATGAGTATGAGTAGAATGTTCGATGCGAAATGTGCCCGTGGAAATTTTGAGATTGAAAGCGTAAGTTTGAATTCAAAAAATCCTCTTTCTTTACACCATCCATAAATAATGTGCTATGTCTATACTAATTTCCAATGTTTCAAAAGTTTACGGAACGCAGTATGCTTTAAATAATGTGAGTTTTGAAGTAAAAAAAGGAGAAATTGTTGGTTTCCTCGGTCCCAACGGAGCCGGAAAATCTACCATGATGAAAATTATTACTTGCTTCATCCCACCTACCGAAGGAGATGTTTCAGTGTGCGGTTTCGATATATGGAACGACTCCATTGAAGTTCGAAAACGTATCGGCTACCTCTCGGAAAGCAATCCGCTTTACCATGATATGTATGTTCGCGAATTTTTAGAGTTTATCGCCGATATTTATCATATTAATAATAAAAAACAACGAATTGAAGAGATTATTGAGATGACCCGTTTGGAGATTGAGCAACACAAAAGAATTGGAGCATTGTCTCGCGGCTATAAACAGCGCGTTGGACTTGCGCAAGCGCTCATTCACGACCCGGAAGTGTTGATTTTAGATGAACCTACCACCGGTTTGGATCCCAATCAATTGGTAGAATTTCGAGAACTGATCCGTCAGTGCGGAAAGCAAAAAACCGTACTCCTTTCCACGCACATTATGCAAGAGGTGGAAGCGATGTGTAACCGCGTTATTATCATAAATAATGGAATAATTGTAGCCGATAATTCTATGCAAGATCTCAAAGAGAAAGTTACTTCATTTAGAAAAACAAAACAAGGACACGAACTCTCAATGGAAGAGGTGTTCCATTTTTTAACAAAAGGCTAACTCGCAAATTCTCTTCCGGCACGCAGACAAGCTAAATTTATATTTACTACCTCTTCGCCTTTGCGGGCAAAAACTTCACTAACAGCATTCTCAATATCTTCAAATGGGATGTCAATGTGGGGAGAGGCAGCGCCTAAAATTACCATATTTGCAGAACGTGCAGAACCTAATTCTTTCGCAATTTTGTCAGCGTTAATCACTACTTTGTTGGGAAGTTTGTCCAATTCGGCGTAAATTTTATCAACTTCCGGATAATTGAGCGTGTTGATAAAGGGCTGGTCGTTGGTTATGAGCCATCCTTTTTTGGAGAGCCAAGGCAAATAGCGCAGCGACTCCATCGGCTCTACCGAAATAATAAGGTCGGCTTGCCCTTTGGGAATTAAATCGGAGGCAATTTCATGGTCGGCTAAACGAAAATGGGATTGCACGTCCCCGCCGCGCTGGCTCATGCCATGCACTTCAGCCTGTTTTAGTGTTAATCCCTTTTTTACAGCCGCATAGCCAATAATGGAAGCAATGGAGAGGATTCCTTGCCCTCCAACACCCGCTAAAATAATGTCAATTTTCATAAGATTATATTTTAATTATTAATGAATTCCATTTCTTCTTTTGAGATTGCAAATATAGAAATTTAAAGATTTAAAAATTTAAAGATTTAAAAAAACTATTTTTGCCGCACAAATCAAATTAATAAACGTGCACCATTTAACTCGTTTTTCTAAAAAACTATTCAGCATCATCATTTTTCTTTTCTTTATTTGGTTGATGTTTTTCTGCACCTTTATGTTGGGAAAATATCCGCAAGAATGGATTTTGTGGCTTTTAGAGCGGCTGAATCTCTATTTGGCAACGATTATTCCGCATGGTATGTTATACGATTTTATCAGCATTGGTGTGGTGAATGGAGTAGGGAACGTCCTCTCATTTTTGCCCAACATATTGATACTCTTTTTCTTTATGTATATGTTTGAAGAGAGCCGCTACCTTACGCACGTGGCAGCGCTGTTAGACAATCTGATGCACAAAATTGGGCTGCACGGCAACTCCGCTGTGCCATTGCTCATGGGGTTCGGCTGCAACGTGCCGGCAATATTGGCAACCAAAACTATCCCGGACACCAAACGCAGAATTTTGACGATGCTGCTCATCCCCTTTATGTCATGCAGCGCCCGACTTCCCATTTTGGTACTTTTGGTAGGCACTTTCTTCCCCCAACACCCGATACTCATCATTTTTGGATTGTATGGACTTACCATAATTATGGCAATTCTTACTGCTTTTTTCTTAGATAGAGTGTTTTTTAAAACAGAAGTGGACTTAACGCCTGTGGATGTTTTGCCGTTGCAAAAACCAAAACTCAAACGAGTGTTACAATTTACTTGGGATGCAGGATATGAATACCTGAAGAAAATTGGCACTGTTGTACTTATTGCTATGATGGTAATCTGGTTTTTAAGCCACTTCCCCCGTTCAGTTGTTAGTTCGGCTGAGGTTCCACCTCAATCGCAATATCTCAGTTCGGCTGAGGTTCCACCTCAGTCGCAATATCTCAGTTCGGCTGAGGTTCCACCTCAATCGCAATATACCGAAAATACCTACTTAGCCCGTTTCGGACATTTTATTGAGCCGGCGTTGCGCCCGTTAGGGTTCGATTGGAAGATGAGTGTCTGCTTAACCACCGGTTTAGCTGCTAAAGAATTTATTGTCGGCACTATGGCTATTTTGTATAATACCGGCGAAGAGGAAACACAAGTCGGAACGCATCTAAAAAATGCACAGGTTTTTACTACTCCGGCAGTGTTGTCGTTCTTAGTGTTTGCCATGTTGTACATGCCTTGCATTGCAACCATCTTTATCATTAAAAAAGAGAGTGGAACGTGGAAATGGGCGCTCTTCTCCGTAGGCTATTCCATTGCGCTAGCTTGGGGAGTGGCGTTTATTGTTTTTAGATTAACTTTATTAATATTATAAAAATATGATTTTGCAAACACTCAAAAAAGATTATTTTTGCAATTATAGTATTATACCAACATAAAAATAGTAAAAGTATCAGTAAATCAAGAAGTAATATTTAAATTTTGTAATTCAAATGGAACTTGACAATAATACATACAAAAAACTTGTAGATGAAATTAGACAATTAGTCAATCAAGCAAAGCATCAGATTGTTTATAATATTAATATTGAACTACTTTATACCTATTGGCATGTTGGCAGACTTATTGTTGCAAAAGAACATGATAAACAATATGATGAACTTTCTATAAAACAACTTCTTATCAGTTTGTCAAAAGATTTGACAAAAGAACTCGGAAAAGGCTTTAGTAGAAGCCAACTCACCTACATGCGACTGTTTTACCTGCATTTTCAAACACTTCCCGAAAAAACAATGCCGGGTTTGACAGTGTCACACCAAGATAAAAATATAATAAAATCAACAGGTCTGACAGTGTCACACCTACTTAGTTGGTCGCATTATTACGAACTTCTGAAATGTAATACAGAGGAGGAAATTGGTTTTTACCAACAAAGCGCCATTCGTGAAAGATGGTCTGTCAGAGAATTGAGACGGCAAATTGATAGCGCTTTATTTGAGCGTATTGCTTTAAATAAAGATTCAAAAGGAGTAATGGAGTTATCAAAAAAAGGAACAGCTATTGAAAAAGAAATTGATATAATACGAGATCCTTATATTTTGGAATTTCTTAATATTCCTGAAAATCAACAATATAATGAAAAACAATTAGAAAAGCGAATTACTGATAATCTGCAAAAATTTATATTAGAATTGGGAAAAGGTTTTGCTTTCGTTGGCAGACAATATCGCATTATACTTGATAATACTCCTTTTCATGTTGATTTAGTATTTTATCATCGCATACTCAAATGTTTTGTTCTTATAGACTTGAAAGTAAGATCAGTAAAACATGGCGACATTGGACAAATGAATCTATATTTGAATTATTTTGAAATAGAAGAAAATGTAGAGGGAGATAACTCACCCATTGGAATCATACTTTCAAGACATAAAGACGACATTATTGTAGAATATGCTACCAGAGGAATATCAAATAAGATTTTTGTTTCAAAATATCAGTTATACTTACCCGACAAAAGTGTATTACAAGAAAAATTGAAAGAATTGTTAGATGAATAGAATAATAAGTCCGGTACTCACCACGAAAAACGCAGAAATTAATTATATTTTATGAAGAAACAAGACATTTACATTTTACTCGCAGTAATCTTATTTTTTACTCCTTTTTTTATTTTTAAAGATGTTTACCAATGTTATGAATATGCAAATCAACACTATCCATTAATAATGGCGTTTTTCAAATTTGCTATTTTGGCAACATTCGGAGAGGTGCTGGGTTTGCGTATTAGAACAGGTAAATACAACATGCCCAATTTTGGCATTCTACCCCGTGCTGTAGTTTGGGGATTTCTCGGAATTTGGATCGCGATTGCCATGGGCGTTTTCAGAAACGGTGTGCCTGCATATTTAGACAGGTTTCAAGCGCTACAAGGAATAAATGCTGCTATGGCACCTAATTCTAATTTCTCTTTTTT
>JAITUN010000201.1 GCA_031286285.1 Bacteroidales bacterium
AGAAGTATATATCAATAAATACAAAAAAATAGCAACATGGCAAACCTGCTGTTAACAGAAAAATGTGTCAGGGCGTGTCCTTACTGCTTTGCGAAAGAATATCTGAAAGAGAGCAAAGCAAAAATGTTGTCATGGGAAAATCTGATTTATATTACTGATCTGTTTGAATCTTCAAATGAAAAGAAACTCTCTTTATTGGGCGGAGAACCTACCTTGCATCCTGAGTTTGTTGATTTTGTGCTGTATCTCAATCAACGGAAATTTCATGTAAATGTATTTACAAGCGGCATTATGCCTGCAAAAAAATTAAACACCACAAAAGAATATCTATTAAAAATCTCTGAAGAAAACCTCTCTTTTGTTTGCAATTACAACCATCCAAACACCTCAACTGATAGTGAAACAAAACAGATTAATGCTTTTTTTAAAACTTTCTCAAAATATATATCGCTAAGTTTCAATCTGTATCAATCAAATTTTGATTTTAGATTTCTTGTTGATGCTATTTTGAAGCACGGTTTAAAAAAACATATTCGTTTGGGATTGGCACAGCCCATACCCGGACAGAGAAATGAGTGTTTAACAATATCTGAGATTCGAGAAATTGCCAAAAATCTTAGAACTCAATTAGATATTTTAGAGCAAAACAGAATAAGTCTCGGTTTTGATTGCGGAATGCCTTTGTGTATTTTCTCAAATGAAGATATGGGTCGTTTGTTTAAACTGAACAAAGGCAGAGTGCTTTTTACCTGTTGTCCGGCTATAGATATTGGTCCCGATATGCAGACGTGGGCTTGTTTTCCATTGTCAAATTATGAAAAAAGATCTTTGTATGATTTTGACAATGTAAGTGAAATTATCCAATATTTTTCTGAACAGCAAAATGATTTACGTAAAGATAAAAAAGGGATTTTTGAAGAATGTAAAACATGTACCTATTTTGAAGAAAAATTGTGTTTTGGAGGTTGCGTGGCACACCTGATTAATAAACAATGAACGATTGAATATGAACCCTATATTAAAAATTCAGGATATTAATTTGTTGGATGAGTTGAAAAATCAAACCATTGTTTTTGAAACAGACAATTTTGAGATAATTGAACAGATACATAATGCTGTACAAAAAAACAATCATTTGTTCTGTATAAAATTAAATGTAAATCAAGATATTACTTCTATTAATTTTAAAGAAGAGTGGGGGCAAATTCCTTTGGTAATTTATCCTGCCGGTTTAGGCGCAGTTAGAGATTTTGTGACTTTGTTGCCTGTACTAAAAAAAATGAATGTTAAGTTTTTTCTTGATAGCGCTGAACAACAAAACTATGAAGCCGTACAAATCCTCTCTTCGTTGGGAATCTATTCCGGAATTGTGATTAACAAAAATGCAGACTGGGAAAAACTTACCGATTTAATGTATTATGCATTGTGCGGCAAGGCCGCGCATGCACCCATTGAACCGTTTCAATATTTATATGATATGTATCAGAGAAATCTGCTTGTGGATTATGGTACAGTGTTTTTCGAGAATCCGGAAATGTTTGATTTTTTAACCGCAAAGAGCGCAAAGGATATGCAAAGAGCGCAAAGAGTGAAGCCCATAAAAACGTGGCAGAGTTTTTTTTATGAAGCCACTCCTTGTGCGGCGTGTGAAGGATGGAGAATCTGTTTGGGAAAATATGCAGAGATAGAAGATAAAATCGAATGCCAAACTTTTACAATAGAACTACTTAATCTTATCGAAAATATTAAACCTATAAACCCATAAACCTATAAACCTATAAACCTATAAACCTATAAATATGGTTACCATCATTTTCAAGGCGGTAGAAAAATGCAACTCAAACTGTATGTATTGCGGAGTGATAAAAAAACATCAAAATGTAATCATGAATTTTGAGTTATTGCAAGAAACATTTGAAAAAATAAACGATTATCTTTTAATGTTTCAAGAAGAGTCTATCAGTTTTATTTGGCATGGCGGAGAAGTTTGTTTGTTGGGCGCCGAATATTTTCACAAAGCAATAGAATTTTTGGAAAAGTACTGTAAAAGCACAAAAAACAGAATCAAACACATGGTACAATCCAATCTTACGTTGATAAATCAGGAGATAGTAGATGCATTTAAAATATTGGAAATAAAATCGGTAGGAAGCAGTTACGAATTAATTCCACATATCAGGGGTTTTGGGAAAAATAGAGATCACATTGAGTACAATAAAAAGTTTTTTGATGGGGTAAATCTTTTAGAGAAAAACGAGTTGAGTTGGGGAGTTATTTATGTGGTTCATAAACAATCGTTAAGCAATCCGATAGAAGTGTTTAATACACTTACTAATTTGAATGTTAAGTGTAATCCACAATTTAATAAGATTTATATTTATGATGAGGATAAATACAATCTAAGTATTACCGGTAAGGAATTTGCTGATTTTTTGGGTACTATGTTCCCTTTTTGGTGGAAAAACAGAGACAGATTTCCAAATGTTACACCATTTTCTGATTTTTATGATAGTTACATGAGCAAAACAAATAGAATGGGTTGTGAATTAGCTGGAAAATGCTCTCATAAATGGATATATTTAGGTCCTACGGGTAAAACTACTCAATGTGGACGTTCCGGTGATTTTGGAATACTTCCTTATGGTAATATTCAAAACCAGACACTTGAAGAAATTTTAAATAATCCACAAAGAAATGATATTGAAAATAGAACTACATTTTTAAGAGATACAGTATGCAAAGATTGCAGATTTTGGATGGTTTGTCATGGCGGTTGTCCTTTGGATGCTATTCTTGTGAATGAAAACATATATTCCAAGGCTCCGCATTGCGATTGGGTAAAGTTTTTCCTGACAGAATATTTTGAGCCGATAACCGGAATGAAAATTGAAAATTAAAAAATAGAAACAAAAAAACATGTCACTCGTCACCTTAAATATATTACAATATGGAAAAAACAAACAATTTTCAAGAAGAAAACAAAAAGCGTGTTGCTTTTAAAAGGTTTTCTCAAATAAGCACTGCCGGTTTGGCGGTAATATCCCTGTCAGCTTTTACTGATATTTCTGCCCAACAACTACCTGCAAAAGTTGAAATAGATACTTTAAAAAAACGAAATTTACAAACAGAAAATATTCAAACGAGAGACTCGGTAGCTCAAGAGGAAATACGGTGGATGGTTGAAAACTACTATGTCATGTACACTAATTATTCTGAAAATTGCAAGTATAATAATTATTCTAATTATAGCAACAATTACAGTAATTATAGTAACAATTATAGTAATAATTATAGTAATAATTACAGCGATTACAGTAATAATTATAGTAATTACGCCAATTACAGCAATGCATATATTAATTACGCAAATATGTATGTTAATAATATTGAATGATATTACTGTTTTTTTATGAATTTTGTCATTAGTTTTTTCTTGTCCAAATTTAAATGTTGTATTTTAAATTATTGATTCACATAAATTAAACAATCAGTTATGAATAGAAGAATTTTCTTTTTTATATGGCTAACCATCCACTTGCTTTGCATGTCTCAAGGTTTGCCTCGTGAATACTTTTACGATGAAGCGGGAAACCGAATACTTCGTAAAGTGATTGAGCTAAATCCGGCACCGCCGAATATTCCGGATTCGACACAAGTTGCAAGTTACGAGTTACAGGAGCCGCAGTTTTTTGTGGAAAATATTGCGAAAGTGGAGATAAAAATCTACCCTAACCCAACCACAGAAAAGATAACTTTAGAGATTTTGGGTTGGGAATCGTTGAAAACGGGAGTTTTTAAACTTTGCTCGCTCAATGGGGTATTGTTGCAAGAGCAACCGGTACACTCCATTACAACTACAATTTCCTTGGCGGGGCTTCCCAAAGGAGTTTACATTTTGACCGTGAATATTAATGGGGTGGTTGAAGATTGGAAGATAATTAAGAATTAAAAAAGTATAATTATGAAGTTACAAGTTACAAGTTACAAGTTACAAGTTTCGCCACTTAGTTCGCTTGCGGAAAAGGAACTTTCGTGCTTTCGCACTTTCGCGCTTTCGTTCTTTCTCATTTTTCCCTTTTTTCTCTCTTTTGCACAAACAAACCCTGTAGGCGCCATTCCGGGAGTTATTGATGTTTCCCCGATGGGAAACACAACATATACTATTCCTATTGAAGTAGTATCTGGCACACAAGGAATGCAACCTAATCTCTCTATTGTATATAACAGTTTTGGAGGTATGGGATTGTTGGGTATGAAATGGGGTATGACGGGACTTTCAGCGGTTACTCGTTGCGGACAAATCCCTTATTACGACGGAGATATGACTGCAATACAATTTAACGGTAAAGACAGGTTTGCCTTAGATGGTAATAGATTGCTTATGCAAAATAATGGTACTTACGGAACTCTTGGTGAAGAATACGCTACAGAAGTGGAAAATTTTATGCGTGTTGTTCCGTATGGCGGAACAACCGGAAATCCTACCCATTTTAAAGCTTATCCTGATGATGGGAGTATTATTGAATATGGAAACACTCCGGATTCAAAACAAAAATTAGGAGCCGGAAATGAAACGATTTTAAGTTGGCAAATTAATAGAATTACTGATGCCAATGGTAATTATATGACTTTTCATTACTCACAATTTAGTAGGGATATTTTGATTGATTCTATTTGTTACACAGGTAATGGTTTTCAACCCTATGCTAAAGTTGCATTTACTTATAAAAATATACAGGCTAATATTAGTAAAAATACTTATTTTGTAGCCGGTTACTGTATACAACAAACCAAATTACTGGAAACCATCACAATAAGCTACAAAGACACCACTGTACGCAAATATAAGTTCACTTATAATATGGATGTGCCGGGTGAACGTTCTGCGCATCTACAAGAAATCATTCTTTGCGGTGAAGGTGGAATTGTCAAAATTAATTCCACAATTATTGAATGGGGAGTACAAAACACCACTATTGATGCACCACAGCAAGTTAATGGTTTGTATAATGGGAAACTTCTTCCCGGTGATTTTAATGGAGATGGATATACTGATATTGTTGTCTATTCAGCAGAAGTTGAACAAGCTATGTGGGTGTATTACCAGTACGACCCTAACACACAATCTTTTGAATACATTACCAGTGGAGGACATATACCTTATCCAAATTGCTGTTTTTATGCCTATGATATCAATGGAGATGGGCGTGATGAGCTAATTATAGAAGAATATGATGATAAAAATGAAAATGAAAATGAAAAATTTCTTAGAAGCATTAGTTTTTCTAATAATTCTTATACCCAGTGTTATTATGGAGCATTTGAATATTTAAAAGGAGTTTTTTTTGGAAAATTTCATAGTTCAGGGAGTACAGATATGTTAATCTTTTGTGAAGGACCAAAATATGATCTTTTTGGGAAGTTAATTGGATATTTTCATGAGTTTTATGATGTTTTGGGGAACGAAATTTATTATGTTTTTGATTCTAATGTGAAGTATGACAATATTTATATTGCTGATATAAATGGAAATGGAAAAGATAATATTCAAATCGTAATAGGATCAAATGCTTATACATACGAGTTTCAAAATCAAAATCAAAATGATACTCTTGTGCTTATCAAAACAGATGGCTTCCCAACTAGATGGCATTATGTTTATTATGGTGATTTTAATGGTGATGGCATCCAAGACGCATTAGCTTATTGCAATGATACAAATACTTCAAAAAAGTGGCGATTGCATTTGGGAGTTGGAAATGGGAATTTTTTGCATCCCGGACAAATTTTATCGCAAATGGATGCAACTCCTATGAACAGTCCCTCTTCAAATCCTCAAAAACCCAAATATCCTGTGGTTATTGCTGACATTAATGGAGATGGTAAAGATGAGATTGTTCAGGGAGTAAGTTATAATTCAGTGTGGACAATGTTAAATTATTATTACCCAATTGATTTTTCAAATGATGGGACTTGTCTGTTTTCTACTCAGCAAATTGTTATTGAAAAAGATTTTACTTCTCAATCTAATTATGGCAGAGGTGATTTTAATGGAGATGGAAAAGTAAATCTTTTGTTGAAAAGTTATATTAAAGATAAACCTTTAATTGTTTATGCAAATAAAAATGAACAATACGAATTAGCAAAGCAAATAACAGACGGAATGAATAAAATTATCAAATTAGAATATAAACCTCAATACCGTTTAGCTGAAAATTATTTTCGTGAATCATCAATAAACTTTAAGACTTATCAAAAATATTTTCTTCCATTAGTAGATAATCTTCAATTATCAAGTGGAATTGGAAATGATTTAAATACACTGGAATTTACTTATGATAATGCTGCATATAGTTTGTCAAGAAGAACTTTTTTAGGTTTTTTTCATCTCCTTTGCATCAATTATTACAATTATAATAATTTTCAAGAGTTTAAAAGAGAAGAAAAGTGGTTTGATTTTGCAGGCTCTTGGAATCAAAGACAAATGTTGGTTCCTACAAAACAAGAAGTTAATATTAATAGTGGTATTATTAACCAAAAGTCCCATACTTATAGTTTGCTAAATTTACCTAATAACCGTTTTGTTCTTAATTGCAGTTTATCAGAAGAAAAGGATATTCTTTCAAATATCAAAATCAGAACAAAAATTCAATTAAATAATCAAGGACGTGCAATAGAAAAGATTATTCTAACTTATGACGATATCAATGCAGGTATTAATTCATGGAAACATTCCGATACAACAACCTATTTTTATAAAGGTATATTTTTATCCAATGCCCACCAGAAGAAAACTGTTCTCGAAAAGGCTTTTACTGTACAAAAATATTCAAATAGTACATTTTTAATTACCGATACGCTTACCTACGGTTATTCAGGCAAAGGCAATGTGGCTTGGGAAAGGAAAGGAAATGCAGATGGTTCTATTACTACCACATACGATAATTTTACTACTGCAGGACTTTGTGGCAAAAAAACAGTTTCTGCAGCCGGTTGTGATCCAAGAGTGGAAACTTATACCTATGATGCTACACAACGTTTTGTAACAAAAATAAAGAACAATAACTTTGCAAGTTTTGAAACTAATTATTCTTTCGATGCCAAAACAGGAAACAAACTCTCCGAAACCGATTTGAATGGATTAAAAACCAATTATACTTACGACGCTTTTGGAAATCTTATAAAGATTAATTACCCCGACGGAACAAACACAACTACTTCGGTGCAATGGTATTCCAATTCGGAATTACCTAACGCAAAATATTATATTCATACTACTCAAAGCAATAAACCTTTTGTAAAAGTTTTTTATGACCTGTTGGGAAGAGAAATTTGTAGATATTGTGATAATTATTATTATGAAACTGTTTACAATAATAGAGGGTTAATGGAAAAAACTTCCTATCCGTTTTTCTCTTTTAACAATCCAAAAATCTGGAATTCTTATACTTACGATATTTATGGAAGAAAAAAAACAGAAACAGCGCCCTATACCAACCTATCCTATACTTACCAAAACAGAAAAGTAACAGTTACAGATATCTTACGAGACGAAGCCGTTTCATGGAAAGATTATGATGCTTTAGGAAGAATAATAAGCGCTTACGATTCCGGAGGAACCATCACATACAATTATGCTATAGAAACGGTTAGTTCTAAAAAACGACATAAAACCACCATTTCAACCAATGGCGCTATAACTACAATCTATTCCGACCTTTGGGGCAACCGCCTCTCTATTAATGAACCCAACGCCGGATTAATTACCTCTACCTACAACGGCTTTAATGAATTGAAAACACAAACTGACGCTCGTAGTAACGTCACAACATACGA
>JAITUN010000204.1 GCA_031286285.1 Bacteroidales bacterium
TCGTATGTTGTGACGTTACTACGAGCGTCAGTTTGTGTTTTCAATTCATTAAAGCCGTTGTAGGTAGAGGTAATTAATCCGGCGTTGGGTTCATTAATAGAGAGGCGGTTGCCCCAAAGATTTGAAGTTAGTAGCTTTGTTTCAGGAAAAACTTGTTCATAATTCATTTTCTTTTCTTAGTCTTGGATGAGGATGCGAAAGTAGATTATTTCTTTTTATAATTTTCGAATATTCAACCCGTTTTTTTTGATTTTGCGGCGTTATTTGCTCAACAGCTTTCGTAAGAGAGTTTAAAGCTAAACAAGCTTATTTACTATAGCAAAAAAACAGCCCCGAAAGCTGTTGATTAGTACTTATTTGTTTATCTCTCTCTTAAAAATTGGAGAGTCATAAATAGCAAATAGTAATAATTCAATCCCATCTTCCCATATTAAACCGTAAAATTGATGCTCAAAATTTGTATCCCATAAAATCAAAATATTACCATCTCGTTTCCATGTTCCTGAAAATAGTAGCAAATTCAGTTTAGAATTATCAAATTTATTCAAATTTAAACGCAACTCATACCTTTCATTACCAGTTAGTGTAATTTCATAAGATCCCCAGTAATAATTTCCCTTTTCTAAAAGATATTCTATAGCACTTTCTTTCTTAAAATCGCTTATCCTTTTATTAATTTCAATGGAAACTTCATTAAACATTTCACCACACTCAACTTCATAATGAGCATCATGTTGTTGCTCCCAATCAGTAAATATTTTATCCATCAAAAATGGGAATGCTTTTATAGGCTCTACATACATATTTTCTTTCCCAAATAATTCTGCATACGTATTATCAAATTTGAAGACCATTTGATGATGCGTATATGAATCGGTAAGAAGTAGTGTGTCGTTATTTATTTCGTATTTACCATAAGAAATATAATAATATATTTCATCAGAATGACCAATTGATGCACCAGTATTTTCGTCGTAGTATCCTTTACTTGTAGAATTTCTGGTAAGTCTCATTTCATATTCGCTATTTTCACATACAAAAAAGTCAAGTGAAAAACTCTTTTTCATATCTGAATACTGAGAGCTTTCTGCAAGAGTAACTGAATAATATTTTGTAAGTTGTGCATACGAACACGAACAAATGCAAATAAGAATACTCAAAATTATTTTTTTCTTCATGTGACCAAAACAATTAATCTTCAATAATACTATGATTCCATTCATTATGATTATCAAATAAATCCCATTTTGGTCTATCAAATTCTTCAATAGTAATAAATCCTTCAAACATTCCAGGTGATATATTTATTCCAACAATTTCTTTATTTACGATTTTAAATCTCATCATTTCCACTGTTTCTCTTGATTCTCTCTTACTAATAAAAAAATTTGCAATTATATTGTTCTGTTCATCAATCCTATATGAAATTAGAGCAATATCATTTACCGTATTTAAGTATGGAAGAATGTTAGTTGCAAGATATTTGCTTTCCCATATCAATGAGTCAATATTTTTTTCAATGCTCAAATCATTACAGACTATCCTTTTTTTGTCACTATTTTCAATATAGTTCCGAAAAGTAAAAATTGTGTCAATAAATACATTGCCTTTTGTGCTCAATTTAATTTTTTCCATGTATAAATCATTCTCTTTCTTATCCTCAATTGTCTGTGCAAGGCAAATAGAATTAAAACTCATTACTAAAATAAAATAAAATAAAATTATTTTTTTCATCATTCCCTTGTAAAAATTGGCAGTTCAGAGAAAGGTAGTACCAATAATTCTATCCCCTCTTTCCGTATTAAACCGTAAAATTGATGCTCAAAATTCGTGTCCCATAAAATCAAAATATTACCATCTCGTTCCCATGTTCCGATATATAACGGCAAAACAATACTATTTATAGATTTTTCAGAATTTTTATAATCACCTAAATCAAAATTAAAACGTATCTCAAATTTTTCATCTTCGAAAAATTCTATTTCACATCTATCATAAAACTCATAATGAAACTTATATAAACCTTTTTCTAAAGGAAACTCTTGAATATTTTCTTTCCTAAAATTGTTTATCTCTTCTTCTATTGAAATTACTTTAAACATGTCATCACATTTTTCAAAAGAGGTTTTCCCATAATCAATAAATACCTTATTCATCATAAATGGAAAAACTTGTACAGGATACACATAAGGTTTGTCAAATTTATATATCATCTGATGATGCATATAAGAGTCGGTAAGAATTAAAGTGTCATTTTTAACTTCATAGTTTCCTGCTGAGATATAATAATGAAAAATTATAGCATCAAAAATGCCAGAGCTATGACTGATGAGTGACATTCTATAGTTGCTATTTTCACATAAAGACAATTCAAAATCATAATAGTGAGTATTCCTTGTATTTGTTGCGATATTTACAGAATAATGTTTTATAATTTGAGCAAAAGAACAAAAAGTGACACCTATTAAAATGCAAAAAATAAGACTCTTCTTCATCATACTATGATAATTTTACCAATAAAATGGCCATTTAAGCCCATACGGAATTCTATAAGAAGGAGGATAGCTAAATCCATTATTATTAGGATTTAATAAATAAGATAATGCTGCTCTGTAGCTGCCAGCTTCACTGTATATTTGATATGAATATCTATACGCAGCTCCTTCTGAATAACCTCGGATAAAGTTACTACCAAATACATTGATATGGTAAGCATGAATAATTTCATGACCTGCTATTGCTTTAAAATCAACGACACTTCGTAAGGCATACGGTGATATGTGCATAGAATATGTTTTAGGATTTCCCCAATTCCCTTTAACAAGACCGCCATAGACTTCGTTTTTAGGAGTAATATATCCACCTTGCGATGTTAAGCCCCAATCATTATTAGGTATTTCAGTAGAAAACGGAAAACCCAAATCTCCTTGCTCAAAATTTAAATGTGTACTCATGTAAGTTTCTAAAAGTGCATCATTACAAGAGGCTGAAAAACTACCATTATAATCTGGTGCTTTTAGAGATTGTGCATATGAATCAAATGGATTACTAGGCAATGTATATCTGTGTTCAAAAGATCCATTCCAAGGATTTGTCCCGTACCAATCTGCCTGTATTGCCCCGAACAGACCGCCTGTAATACCACCAATAGCACCGCCTACAGCACCACCTATCAATCCATTTAACATTCCTTGCCCAAAACTGCCACCTTGCATCCAAGTGTTTGCTGATCCTGTAATAAATCCACCTGTAAAACCACCCACAGCACCCGCAACCATTCCTCCCAAAAAACCGGATACACCAACAGCTGCAAATGCTGCTCCTCCGGATATCGCCCCTGCTCCTCCTGCTATAGCGCCAATCCCCCAATAAGCAAGACCTTGTCCAAGAGTATTGATGTTATCCCTATTCATATACAGGTTTATCATCCCTCCAAGCCACATGGCTACCGGCACTAGACACCACAAAAACTCCCCATCCGGATCAGTGTACATCAGTGGGCAGTTTCTGGCGTAACTATAACAGTAAACCCCCTGTTCTGTTCCCGTTGCGCAATACAGAACACCGTTTTCTTCGTACTCGCAAGAATCGCTTATAAGCGGTTTTTCGTACTCAAAAACAAAATTTCCGATTACGCAAAAATTGTAATAATCAAGG
>JAITUN010000209.1 GCA_031286285.1 Bacteroidales bacterium
GTGGGAACATAGACACGATGATTAAATTCAAGAACCTCCACAAAGCCCTCGCGACCTGAGACATTCACTGAACCAGGAATACCCTCTATTTTCATATATGCTGGAATTGCCATAGCAAAGCTCCCTTAAAAATTAGACACTAAACATAATATAGAAAAAAAGCCTCCACATGAGGATCTAGTTCACAACCACCGCCCATAGGTATTAATTTAAGCCACTATTTAGCAATGCAAACATGCCAGTTAGTGTCTCCTATACCGCAACGCTCTGTTTTTTCAAAAAAAATAACGAAATTAACCCAAAATCGCCGCAAATGACAACAGGTAGTTGCATTTTGCATTTTTTTTGCACTTTTAAAATTATTTTTCCCGTTTTTTCCGTCTAAGGTAATAGAGAACATAAATTAACGGAGGTTCTTATGAAAAAAATAACTCTTGGACGCTACGCTCAGCTAACGCAAGATTTGGCATTCAATAATATCATTCACCAAAGAAAGTATCTTGCCTCCAAGCTCGTTATCGTTCAAAAGCTTGCGGAAATTGCAAAGAACGGTCGCATCGGGAACAGAAGATAAATCTACTCCCAAGAATGTCTTGAATGCACTTATATCATATACGGAATCCTCTATGCCTTCGTCGCTGATGGAAAACCATATCTGGAGAAAATACATGCGAAGAATCACTTCTAGCCGTGTGGCTGGGCGGCCTGTTTTATTGCTGTAATAATAAGGCCGTATCAGTGATATACTATGGATGACCAAGGAACTATTGATTCTATCTTGCTAAGGAACTCTTCCTTGCGGGTTCTTTTCTTCTTGGTTTGAACTTCTAAATCGCCGAATGTGAGTATCTTTTCCATATATCAAATATAACTTCCTAATGAAAAAGGAAGGGGGGAATGAAAAACAAGTTAATCAGCAGTATTTACTATATTCATATTAGAAAGTATGATTGGAAGTCAGAGTTCGGCGTTTTATAATTATTTTGGGAAGTTTCGAAGGTTTCCTGTAGAGTATGTTTTTAAAAATAGTGATAGTGGAGAGATAAACGGGAGTTTGTCCTTTTTTGTTTATAATAATAGTTATGCTTATGGAATAAAACAGAAAACAATGAATTTTCATAATGTCGCTATGTTGAGTGGCAGATTATTAAAGCTTATTAAGACAAATTAAGAGCTAAGGAAAACAAATGAGCAATTATATAGTCGAATATTTCAGTATGTATACGGCAGCAGCGATAGTTCAATGTTGTGCTATGCCGACATACTTTGCGAGTTTTTGGGCAAAAAAAAGATGGTTTTTAGTATTGACTATTATTACTTCGTTCCTTTATGCTGCTGGATACATTCTCATGTCAGCGTAGGCAGGTTTAATGTTTGCGCTACTGACGGCGGCAATTTGTGCGTTTGTGTATTTTCTTGACGAAAAAGATTCTAAGCATAAATTAAAACATGGAAAGAAAATTCGATTTATAAGCTTTTTAGTAATAGCTGTTTTTAGTTTGGCTATGAACTTAATTATTGATAATAGACTTATTTCCTACTTAGTAATAGTTGGTGGCAGCATGAATTATTATAATTACTTCTTGATGAAAGAAAACGATAAAGAGGCAAAAATTATTTTCATAATCTCTCATATTTTGATAGTGATATATGAAATTTTATGCTTATTATATATTTTTGCTCTTATGGATTTTATCATTACACTTTCAATTATAGGTTCATTAATATTCCTATTATATAATGAATTTAAAGCAAAGAAAAAGGCAAAATTATATAACGGTCAAGTTGATTGTATTGAAATTTATAAAAAATTATGTTTTGAGCAAGGAGGAATAGTACGATGACTTTTTCAAGTATTGGAAAAAAGCGGCGGCTTAATAGATTGTTTAAAGATGGGAAAACTATTATAGTTCCTATTGATGATAGTTTGATTTTTGGCCCTAAGCAAGGATTGTTTGATATAGCGACAACAATCAAATTAATAATTAAAGGTGCGCCAAATGCATTATTAGGGTTTAAAACGGATGTGGAACTTATTACAAATTTCAACTGCCAAATGCCGTTTATATATAATATTACGGCAAGTACTGTTATGAGTATGCATACAAAAAAGGTTGTTATTGCAAGCGTAGAAAATGCTTTATCAAGTGGCGCAGACTGTGTGGCTGCACATATAAACTTTAGTAGTCAATATGAAAGTGAAATGCTTCAGAATTTTGCAATGATTGCTAATGAATGTGATAGATTAGGGGTTCCGTTACTTGCAATATCATACCCACGCAATGAACGTGATGGTAAAGATTATAATTATGATGACATAAAAGAGAAAGACCCTGATTCTTTCGCAGAAATTGTTGCCCATTGCGCTAGAATTTCTTGTGAACTTGGTGCAGATATAATAAAAACTAATTACACAGGAACGGCGAAGTCGTTTGAAAAGGTAGTTAAAGCAGCTTGTGGCAGGCCAGTGATAATCGCGGGCGGGCCAAAAGTTCCGGTAGAGCAATCACTTGAGATTGTAGACAGCGTGATGAAAGCTGGTGGAGCAGGAATTAGTTTTGGAAGGAATATTTTTAACGCAGACAATATTGCTTCATATTTAAGTGCGATAAGGGCAATTGTATTTAAGTCAGAAAAATGGCAAAAAACATTAGAAAAGTATAACCAAACCATAGGAGGTTAAATATGGGTAAGTTTGATAAAAAAGTAGCTCTTGTTACAGGATCATCGGTGGGCATTGGCAAAGCTATTGCAATCGCTTATGCAAATGAAGGAGCTGAAGTAATTGTTGTTTCGCATAAGACCGTTGATAAAGGGAAAGCAACAGCACAAGAAATTATTAACAAAGGAGGAAAAGCAATATACGTTCAATCAGACTTAACTACGCAAAAAGGTGTTGACTATTTATTTGCCGAAGTTGGTAAACATCATAAGAAAATTGATATTTTGGTTAATAATGTCGGGCATGCCTTTGCAACACCTTTTGATCAATTATCCGAGGAAACCATTATTCGTGATTTAAGTAGTAATTTTTTAGCAACAGTATTGTGTTCAAAAAAAGTACTTGAATTCATGGAAGAAGGGCATATCATTAACACCTCATCAATTCGAGGTTTAGATTATGCTGGGCGTACTCACTTAATAGGCTATTGTTCAGGAAAGGCAGCCGTTAACAGTTTTACAAAAAATATAGCACTACAGTATGCCCCGAAAATTTTTGTAAATGCGGTGGCACCAGGTTTTGTTTGGACGGAAGCATTGAGCAAGTCGGGAGAAGAATTAATTCAAAAATGGCTTGGAACAATTCCGATAAAGAGATTTATTACACCAGAAGAATTAGCCGAGGTTTATGTATTTTTAGCAACAAGCAAAATGTTTACAGGGTCGATAATTGCACCAGACGGTGGTTACACGCTTTTAGAAAAACAATGAAATAAGAATAGGGAATAAAAATGACAGTTGAATTTGCCAAGTGGAACAAAACAGAATGCAAAGTCGAAGAAGTTGACTTTACTTCATGTAGAATTATAGAATGGTTAGATTTTTCTGTGGATACGGTCAATAAAATGGAGGCACTGACTTTTCATTGGATAAACACAACAAGATTTACGGGTGCTAAAAGTTTGATTTACAAGCATATTACAAGAAGCAACCTTTCTAATTTGAAAGCAACAAGTATCGTCATTGGCAGAGATGGCAAAGCATATGTTCCAAACAATAATAATATATCTTGCCCAGCAATTGATTTTTCAGATATAAAAGAGAAGGATAATCAGAATTCAGCGGTTTACTCTGTTCTTAATAAGATTAAACTTAGAGATAATACTTATTTCCCGGCGAGTAACAGTTGCAAGATAGTTGTAATTGACCATGCTGAAAACATACAGCATTCTCAGGAAATTTACAATTTAATAAAAAAAATACAAGAATCAATCAATAACTATCATGGAAAATATATTGTAATCTTGCTAAATACAAAAGAAGAGTTTGATATTTCCGGTGGGTTTTGGGAGAAATGTATACGAAAGAAGCCGGCGGGGATGGATTTTTTAGATCGACAAGATGATGTTAATAAAAAAAATGAACCATATAACACACATGAAATAGAAATGATTATAACACAATGTAATTTTGATGAGGCAAAGAAAAAAAGTTTTATAAAGGAAATAAATAATTTACCGAAGGATCTTTATCGTGCCTATTATTTAGATCGTTTTTTATTGTATTTGCAAACAAACCCTTTTCCCAAAAATATTAAGGCGTTCAGCGTATTGATTGAGTTGTATGAAGAACAACTTAATAGCATAAATGAAACTGAATTTAAAGCTTTCCAAAAAAGCATTAAAGATAATGGCGTTTTTGGGCAAGATTATTCTCATACAGTCAATCAGAATTTTATTTGTTCATATTATATCAAAAGACAATGGGGGAACATTAATGACAGCAATTTAATGGACCTACTTCTATCTAATGGCATTTATAAAAAGAGAGAAGATGCTGCACAAATTCTGCGAGATGCATTTTTATTTTTGCCATCCGCAAGCCGTCCTGAATTTTTTGAAAAATTTGTTCATAACTCAAAATTTACAGCTGCATTGGTTGGTGAAATCGCTAGTAAATATTCAAAAGAGATTGACAAAAGTGTGCTTGAAAATATTTTTATGCTATTATGTGATTTATATAATGAGAAAGTAGAGCTTTGCGATTGTTTTAATAGTTGTAAAGGAGCTGATATTGAAAAGTGCAAAGGGGAATTTAAATTAAGATTTGAAATAGGAAAAATTTTAGGGGAGCTTCTAATAAGAAAAAATGACTCAGGTGAATATTTTATCCCTCGGGCATTAATTAAGAAAAAATTGAACTGTTTTTTTGACGAAGTTACTGAAAATTACGTCATTCCACAAGTCAATAAACATGGAATTTCTGTAAATCCAATTACAAATTTTGAATATGAACTTTTTCAGAGAGATAGTTCTAATTATGCTAAAATAGAAGGCTTGCCATCTACGAATGAAGCAAGAGAGAAATACTACAATATCTTTTCCGAAATTTTTAATTTTATCAAACAAGCATCAATTCAAAAAATTGAAAACCAAGCTGTACGTCGTAAACTTGCTAAGATATTAAAAGGTGTTGGTTGGCTACATTACACATCATTAGTTGAGATTATTAATATGATATCCACAGAAGATTCTGGAAAGTATATTCATTTAATAAAAGTTCTTGAAAAATATTATCCCGATAATATTTGTTCTCCGGTAAAATGGAGTATACCTTATAAATCTTCTGACATTTTTTGCAACCCGATGCAGCCGGTTGTTGGATTAAGCCTTTTTGAAGCAAAAGCATATGCTCTATGGTTAAGCGATAAAATCCAAAAAAAAGTTCGCATAATGAAATATTGTCCTGATTTTGTAAATATTGTTGGATGTGAAAAAAATGTTGTAATAAAAGAAGTTAGTGCACTACAAGCACAAGAAATAAAGAAAAAGTACGAAAAGCAAAGAGCAGATTTTTTAAGGCATTTCTCACAAGGTGATGAACAATTTATAGATTCGCGGTATTTTAATTGTAGGACATACTATAAATGTTTTTACGGTATGAATACTTCATCTGAGCCTATGACAATAGGGCTTATTCCAAATAATGAAATTTTTGGATTATATGATTTTTGTGGAAATGTCTTTGAAATGCAAGATGATCATTTCAATGGATATGGCGCAGAAGATGGATGTCATATCGGAGAAAAAAGCGAAGGAGATAAAATTCATGAATGGGCAAAAATGTTCAACTGTAGCGGTGGAGGTTGGCAGCATAGCGAATTGGCATTTCCACCGCAATATATGGGACAATTTACAGGCTTTACAAGAAATCAAGACATAGGTTTTCGTGTGGTTATTGACCAAGAGCCGTCAAAATACACTATTAAAAATTCAAAAAAAGATGATATAGGAAAAAGTGAATCGCCAGATGATTGGGAATCACCCGCAAGGTGTAATATTTTTCGAGAAAATCCAAAACAAAAATTTGATGATTCAACAATAGATTTGTCGATTATAAAAGTTACTAATCCACCACAAGAATCTGTGAAAAAAGAATTAAAAAGACTCAGTGAAGTAGTTATTTACGAAAATGATGAGTTAGAGCAATTGTGTTTTTTCGGAATAGATCAAGTACCTCAAATAGCTATCTTAGTGAGAGGATATGAATTATTTGCTTATGAATTAATACAAAAAAGTTACGGGTTATCTTCGGATAACGAGGACCTACAAAATATGTGTGTTAGTCGAAAAAAATTAAAGCAAGGAGAAAAATCAAAACCGGAAAGAAAGCGTTCTAATAGAGAGGTGGCTGATGAAATCCAAACTATTATTTGGAAAAAGCAAAAAGAACAAAGTGTATATACGGCAATAAGACTTGATATTACAAGCGGACTCTTTAGAGTCGATAAAAGAAAAGGCACTGATGATTCAATAATTGGCTTTCCTTGGTATATTCAATATCGTAATAAAAAAATATTTGAAAAGATAAAGTATTTACTTTCGGACAAATGGTTTATGCCTGCTTGGGTAGATTTATTTGCCTTATCTGAATTAAAAGCAAGTAATTCGAGTGATAAAAGTGATGAGTATATAGTTGATACGAATGATACAAATAGAATAATGACAACATTAAGCATAATTGATACAGTCGATATGCACATGAGTATTTATGAAATTAAGAAGAGCCGTAACAAACACTCAAAAGGGAAGCAATGAAACGCAAGCAAAAATCTATAGAAGAACAAGAGCAATACAAAAAAGAACAATATAAAAAACTTAACGAAAAAAGAGCTCTAAATAAAACCTGCTATATAGTTGGAGGAGTAGCGTTATTTCTTATTATATTAACATGTTTTTCAGCTATCTGGGCTAACTATCCAAATTGGCAATGGCAAGATATTTTTACATGCCTTTGGGCTGTCTGGACTGATGATCCAAATTGGCAACGACAAGATATTTTCTCAACACAAGCCACCGGTGGACACCAGATGAATATTCCTTTTGCTATTTTTATTCAGGTGGTTGCTGTTGCAGGAGGTATTATAATTGGTCTAAAAATTGATAATTTTATGAATGCAAAAAAGGAAAAAGACGAGTCACTTAAAACACTTGGATACATAAAATATTTCGTTGAAGAAATAAGCAAAATAGTTCATAATGATACTACCATTACCGAAGAAAAAAAGAAAATTTTTGTTCTTTCGGAATACAAATGCCATTGGGAAGCTCTGTTGACAGGAGAGAATCTTGCTTTTAGGGCCATTAATGATGAAGAATTAGATGGTTACAAAAAAGGCGAACTATATTTTGAATTAAACTATCTTTTTTCATTTTGGGAGCAAAATAGAGCTTATTGGGCACCCCACTGTACTAAAATATTCCAAGAATATATGACATCAGGTCAAGTTGGGACAGATTTTAAGGTGCAAATAAATTTGTGGGAGAAAAAACTAGAAAAACTACACAAAGCATTGCAAAAAACATTTTGGTGATGCGATACTGGGCCGAAACGAGGTTTAGTTTTTTATATGAATTTTAAGCGATTCGCTGGTAAAAATTCTAAGGTAAAAACAAAAAGGGCTAAAAGATGTTAAAGAAAAGTATGGGAAAAAGCAATTGGAGTGTAGCCGCATTCATAAGACATATAATAAAGGCTTCAATGCCAAGGTCGTCTCGAAATATTGAAAGAAGAAAATATCTTATTTTTATTTGAACTTTTCATCATTTTTTTACTATATTATGATGTAATCATGGCTATTGTTGAAAAATTGGCTCTTGGAGGGGCTGAATTTTATCAGCCCTACGTACTTGCTATTCCTGTAATTAACCCTACTAATTCATCAGGTTCAATTATAACATTTACTGAAGCAATGAGGGTAGAAAAATGACAATCTTTGATAATTTTCAAATTATTTCTGATAATTGGAAGTATGTCTTACCACCCTCACGTCCAAGTGAAGCAGAATTGCAGAGAATAAGATTGCTGTTGTTTGATATGGACCGCAAATCAACTATCGCCATCTTAGGTAGCACGGTTGAATACCGAGATTTACTTAAAGAGATGGGATTTGAATCTATATATATCTTCGATAAAAATCGTAGTTTTTATGACCTTTCAAAAACTTGGTGCGCATATGATACATCAAACGAAATTCTCATTGAAGGAAACTGGTTAACGACGCTTGACAATTATCCTGAGCATTTCAATGTAGTATTGTCAGATCTTACGATGGGTAACATAGATTATTCTTGTCGTTATGATTTTTATCGTTCAATAAGCCATATGATAACAAGAAATGGCTATTTTATTGATAAGGTTTTGACTAATGATATGCCTTATATCCCTCTATCTCTTATACGGAAAAAATATATACAAATTCCTTTGAATCTTTTAACTGCTAACTCTTTCTCTTGTGAAGCATTGTTCTGTAGTGAATTGTTAAACGATGGCAAAATTGATACAACTAAGTTTTATGATATATTACGATCAGAGTTTTCCAACTCTCCTAAACTATTGAAATTAATCGAATTAAGTCATTTAATTACACCTGAGAATTGTGTGTGGCATTATGGGAAAGGTTGGCATAAACTGGAAAAAGATTACATTTCTTTTTATATAAGATCTTCCTTTTATATGGATTTTTTAGGCAGTCCTTATTATGGGCGGTCAAGACATTATTTTCACAAGAAAGGTTAGGAGAATATCATGGATAAAAAGCAAGTTTCCATCTGGTGCAATGAGTTGAAAAGTGCTTGGATAGCAAAGGATTTTGGAAAGATAATGCAAATCTTTTCCGAAACCACAGCATATTTTGAAGATCCGTTTTCAAACCCCGGTACAACAGTAGATGAGATAAAATCATATTGGGATGAAATCATATATCAAGAGATAAATGAACTTCTGATTGAGCCAATAATGATTAAGGATACCTATGCTACATTGCATTGGTATCTATCTTATAAAGATATACGTGATTCATCTCTGTATGTCATGGATGGTATATACCTTGTTGAATTTAACGCACTCTTTGAATGCATCACTTTTAAACAATGGTGGGTTATCAAAGAATAATTAAGGAGGATATTTCTATGACGAACAGCAGTAAAAAAAGGCATTTGCCACAAAGCAAAAGATTTCGATTTTTTGTGCTTGTTACATCTTTTTCATTATCTACGATTGTGACATTGGTATCAGCATATAAACTCAACTCTGAAACGATAGTACAATTAGCTGAGCATCAGATTACTTTTAATTTCGATGCTATTATTCTAGGCATATCGTTACTATTAGGCTGTTCCACATTCATTATCATAGAATTGATTGTACTTGTTATAAAGTCTGTTGATTTTTTCGATCAAAAGGCCGAATATGATGAATTTATGGAAAACATCAATGAATATTCCGCCAAGCTTCATGAAATTAATAACTATTACTATGGAATCAGTATGGAATCGCATGGCAGTAATGATCTGTTTGTGACATATGCAAAGAAGGAAATTGAAAAGCTCAATGACACATTGCGTGTTGCTGCGAAACAAAAAGAAATAGGCGTCTCGTATGACTATATCCTGAATGTTAATGGAGTATTCGATGCCTTTTCAACATCAAAGGAAAAAATATTAAAAATGACGTTTCCTATTCATGATACAGATGACACAATTTTTATTTCATCGGCTGAAGCTCGTTTTTTTGAAGTTCTACAAAAAGAAGTAATGAATGGAACTCTTTACTTGGTTCAAGTAATTGTAATTTTAGAGAAAAAAAGCATTCTTCAAAAAGATTGTGTAAAAAAACTACTTGATTTCTTTGCGGCTGAAGAGAAATACGAATGCAAATTGTGTTTGATAGATAGTTTTAGGAATGTATGTAATGCAAATGGAGTTCCATCACAATTTGTTGATTTTGGTATATACGGCGACAAAATGCTTTTTGTTGCCGAACAATATACTCCGACTACTTATAAGGGAACTTACTATAAAAATATTGACAAAATAAAGTCGTACACAAAATTATTTGATGAAGTGTGGAATTCAAATATTCTTGCAGAACAAAATGAAAATACTAATTCGACAAAAATTAAAATAGTTGACTTAATAAAATATGAAACCATATTAGAAAATCCAACTGATGAATAATATGAAGTAATGGATGGCTAAATATGCGAAGTGACTTAGGACAACTTGTTAGTTTTAACAATGATAATGGGTTAGAATTAATAGGAATTATATTTGAACCAAACAATAAAAATGCTATAATAATACATATTCATGGAAATTATGGAAATTTTTATAATAATAAATTCATTTGGGTAATGTCACAACGATACGTGGAAAACGACATAGGTTTTTTGTCTTTCAATCTTTCAGCACACGATGGCCTTTGCGAAGGGTATGATAATGGGACTCTTAGGTACATTGGTGGTGTTGTCGCCAATTACAATGAATCAATTCTTGACATTGATGCCGCTGTGCGGTTTGTAAAACAACTCGGATATAGTCGAATTATCCTTCAAGGGCATAGTTTAGGATGTGATAAAGCTATAGATTATATTTTAACTCACCATATAGAATCATTAGAGCTGATACTCCTTTCACCAGTGGACAGTTTTGCAGTACACAAAAAATGGTTAAGTACACACAAGAAAGAATCGGTTAGCGAACAATTAATTAGATTAAAAAATGTCGATTCATCAAATAATGGGCTTCAATGGCTTCCGGTTGATGAGTATGGAGCCTTAGGAAGAAATTCAGAATGGATTTATAAAATACCAATTACTCGCAATTGCTTGATAAGCATTCTTGAAGGATCAGCTTTTAAGTATCTTAATCTTGAAAGTGGAAAAGATTTTTACATCAAAAACCGAACATTTGCATTTTTAGGGATTAATGATGGCTTGCAAATGTCAACACAGTTAATATTCAAAGAGTTTCTCCAAAAGCATTTTAAAGAGTTATATGTTGTTGATGATTTGAATTCAGATCACGACATTAAAGGAATAGAGATTGAATTAACATACAAAATCATTGAATGGGTTAAGGGCTTTTATCAATATAATAACTCACGCTAAACTTCTTAGAATATTCTTTCCTCGTACTACAAATATAACACAAATAATATTACACTACTCATTATTTTCCCAAGCATTCCTAATTTCCGAAAACTCATTAATATCCAAACAACGTTTTTTCCATTCTTCCACATATCTTGGCATTTCAAGTTTGTTGGTTTTAAAATATTTTTTAAGTACAAGCACCAATTTGATTCCAGCAATACGGTTTTCTAGCTTTTTGTGAATACATTCTATATCATCTTCATTATTTATCTCTGCTTCAGCCAATAAATATTCTAACCCGATATTTATGTCATCAATAATAGATTCATTCAAGTACTGTTTATGCCCTTTTACAATGATAGTTGCAGTACTAATAACGCTGCTCAAGCATTTTTCTGCACGATGCTTTATTTTCTGAGAAATTATAGAAATAATTGTTGCAAGGCGTTTATTACTTTGTTTGGCTAGAACCGTAACAGCACCAAGGGCATTTATCATATTTTCTTCATTTTGAGATAGCAATGCTTTTTCGATGCTATAAAGAAGATTTTTCTCATCTGTTGGGAATAATTTAAGGAATGATGCTCTAGCGGCTAAATCATTCATTTTATAATCAGGAAGTTCTTTAAGAAGAGTATTAATGCTTTCAATGTGTTTTTTATCAATCATATTGATATTTGGCATAAAAACACGAATAAATAGACTTGTCATATTAAAAAAGCGAGCTTTGAATTCCTCTACTATTGAAAAAAAATATGGCTCTTCTTCATATTCTAATAAATATTTTTTATCGTTCTCCCACCAATTCAATACCTTGATGAGCAAACCATTTATGCGTTCTTTGTTCCATTCGTATGAAACATCTTCACTAGACGCTCTCAAAATATTAGCAATAACAATAGAATTTCCATGAGTCATTTCTATTCCATTTCTTAAAGTAGAATTGCTTACAAACCAATTATCAGACTTTTCAATGTATTTTTCAAATAATTGTATTGGGGTTGGTTTTATTTTTTTAGGGCGTGGAAATACTAAAAAATCAAATTCGCAATAGATAGTGTCAATTGGGAAGCCTGAGGGCCCTCTTTTCTCCCATAGTAAGCTGGCAAACTTATCTTTTTGCCTATCATTTAATTGATTGTAACGCCACAGAGCAACAAGGCGAGTTAAATACTTTTTTCTTATACTTATGAAATATTCTGAATTATCAGAATTTTCCTCGTTGAATTTTATAGCTAAAAGATTATCTATCAAATCATTGCTAACCCGATGTTCCATTTTAGTTGCTTCTTCAAAAGTAATGTACGCAAAAGGATCTGGATATTTATGTATATGAGTATCTGGAATTATTGGAAATTTTAAAAATTCAGAAAAAAGTTGCTGCTGTTCTTTATTTGAAAAAACTTCTATTAAGCTTTTTGTTAATATTGAAATTTTATCATAAATATTTCTTTTTTCAGATGAATATACATTCTTAATAAAATTCAATATTCGCACTTTGACTTTATAGCTATTTTTTACGCTGAGGCGAGCCAAAATTTGCGGAAGAATTATGGCCAAATTAACAGCTAAATTTCTGTTAAAAAATGAATTCCCTTCACCAAACTCTGTGGGTATTTTTTCTAGTATATCTAAAAATGATTCGCTTAACTTATCTGCGTTTTCTTGACGTATTTTAACTAATGCTTTTCTGCTAAAAAAAGCATCCATATTATCTTCATTACCTGTGCGAATAAATGTAATAAGAGCCCATTCGGGTGAATAGGTTGCAATGAGCTTTAGTGACCTGGTAGCAACATCTTTGCCAAATGTTATTCCCGGAAGCCTAAAAGGAATACCTGTTTCTTCTATGAACTTTAGAAAAGAATAAGCTTTTAGCGCATATTCGTCATTTCCAAATTTTTTATGGACAGTATATCTGCCTATATTGAATTCATATTTTTTCTCAGTTCCTTTGTATGGTGGTGGTTTTGATTTGAAAGATGATTCATATAACTCTAATTCTCGCCAAGGATCACATTCATATTTAATAATTTCACGCCAGCGTTTTCTGTATTCTTCTCTTTTATCGTTGGAATAAATACGCTTAAAATGCCGTATACTACCCTGAACATAATCTAAAAGTTGTAAGATATATGCTTCTTGGGATATATTATAATAATCATCTTTAACTGGATTCAGAAATAAATTATTTCTTACTTGCTTTAATGAAGTTTCAAGAATTGATTGCGCTTCTTCCAAGTCGCCTATTTCAGCAATTAATCCAGCCCTTTTCGCCTCCCAATGCGGCAGAGAAGAATTGCTTGTCCAACCTTTTAACTCTTTTCGCAATGTATAAATATCTAAAGAAAATAATTGCTTTAAACATCGTTCGTAATGATATTTTGCGTTTTGTTCAGGCGATAAAAAAGCATTTATGTTTTCTATTCTTTTTGATAATAAATCCCAGCCTTCATCCATTCCTTCCTGACGATAATGAGATAATAAAGATAGTTGTAATTCTATCCAGTAATTACCAACTCCTTTCAACTTATTATCATTTTGCGTATTCAGAGTATCAAAATTATAAGAATCAACAATTGAGCGATAAACGTCAGCCCAAGGTCTTAACAAAGGGTGTAGTGATTTTTTTAAACGCCAATTAAATTCATAGAGCATTATTATATCAAAGGGATTTCTTTCTTTTTTATTCTTAATATAATGAATTAATCTGCTACTTGATATATTTATACTTTGCCAGAGCAAAGTTCTTCTGTTATTTGGCATTATTAACCAATTAGGATATTCTTCCCGTGTTTTTTTCCATACTTCAATAGTCTCTTTCATTTGTGATTCAAAATTATCAGAGTTAGGATTAAGACTAACATCTTCTTCATTTGGCCAGTTTTGCTCTTCCTTGTTTTGGCAATGCTTTAACAAAAAGCCAAAAAAATGCATTAAAGCATCATAATGATTATTTGAAAAGAAAGAAATATCTATTGGAGTTATATTTCTATCTTCCAATAATTTTCTTTGTCCGTTTGATAGCGAAAGAACGCCAATTAAATACATATTAGGCGAATTTTCTGCACCTAAATTATCTCTAATCCAGCCTATCCAATTAAGAAAATTTGGATCATCTCCCGAAAAACCAATTAAGCAAAGTGTATTTTCTAATAATGACTGTTGAACAGTATTTACAAAAGGAGCATAATTACTTGGATATGTTCGGTAATCTTCTTCGGTGATAATAAAAGGACGCTCGGAAGGAAAGCTTCCGTGTAATTTTATTATTCTTGGTTTAGTTGACCAAATTAAATCCTCACTATTTATAACAGGTTCGTATCGAAATTGTAGTATGCTTTCTGCAGCACGCTCTAACAATGTATCATAATTTGTTGTAAATACATCTGTCCATGGTAAATTTAATAATTTTTCGTACAATTCTGATGGTTGAAATTTATTATCGGGTATACTCGATCTAATAATATTATTTAAGGTTGGTCTACCGAAAGCGGCTTCGACTTCACTAGCTAACTTCAAAGGGTTAAGAAATTCTTTTTTACTTGTGCCTCCTTCGTTGAGCTTATCAAAGAATTTATCAGCCAGTTCATTCCATGATAGAATTTTGTCTGTTTTGTCACTTCCCTTGGCATTTTTACTAAATCCGGCTCCAACCATTACACTAGCGTGTCTTGTTTGTAAACGCTCTGCTATTTCAACCAGATAAGGCTTAACATCCTGAGGGATAGTACATTCGGGTTTGCTATCGGGCATTACGTTATCCTCCTCTTATTTTTTTTACAAGTAACAGCAAAGGTGCTTGAAAAATCGGTAATGATTAATGAAAATTTAAACATTTTATGAAGATATAAAATTTTTCAGGCAATTCTAAATATTTCACAAATATATTTCCATTTAACTATTGAAAATAGTTTGTAGGAAAAAATAGGCTACTTTCTAAATTACCTCACCGCATCCAACCTTTTTATCAAAGCATATATAGCCGTAGAAGGATTCTTACCAACCTCTAAACCCTCAGCTCTTTTAATTGCCTCAGCTTTATTCAAAGACAAAATCTCCTTCAATGAAACGTTCAATGCCCCTTTTTTATAGTCATGCACGTGCTTTTCAAGTTCCGATATGCACTGGGCACTTGCTAATTCAGCAGTCTGCGTCTGAAAATGAAGCAAATACCAAATCTCAAAACAAGGATTTGACAGCAGCAACTCCGCATTTCTAATCTGTTTTAATTTTTTAACAATTTCAGGCACATCAGAATCATAAATCAAAAATGTTTCGTCTTTTTTATGCCTCGTGTGATTGCTCTTAAAGTTGCTTATATACCTTTCATTTATATCGCCACCCTTCTTCCTAACTTTAATTTCAATCGGAAGCCTGTATTGGGAACGTAAATAATTTATATATGCTTCTTCAGTTTC
>JAITUN010000240.1 GCA_031286285.1 Bacteroidales bacterium
GGTGATAATGATGATGAAGAGGGCGATGGTGGAGATATGGATGGTATTCCTCCCGGTGGAATGCAAGAAGCTCCCGGCATAAACTTTACCCTCACTGCCCGCGGCTTTACGGGGCATGAGCACTACCCTGAACTCAAAATTATCAACATGAACGGGCGGCTGTACGACCCGGTAATCGGCAGGTTCTTCTCACCGGATACTTACGTACAAAACCCCGGTTTTACACAAAGTTTTAACCGATACAGCTATTGCCTGAATAATCCATTAAAATATGTGGATCCAAGTGGGGAGTTCTTTGCACTTTTGGGGATACTTAATTCATTGCAAACGATGGCGGCTATCTTTAATAGTTCCATGTTTTCAGATTTAGGGAATGCATTTAATGATTTCCATCCTGACGACCCTCCGGGAAAGGATTTCTTTTCTTTTTCAGTTCCACCAGAGACTATGCTATTTGGAGGAACTTTACCGCCTCTTGATGCTACTGCACCCTCTAATTTTAGACCTATTTCTCCATTAAATCCCGGTATTCCCAGAGGCGCACTCAATTCTACCGGTGGCGTTGCTTTCGGTATTCCGGGGATGAGTACCACATCCATTCCAACATACAGAGCTCCGGCACATTCCCCATACACGCCATCCCCCCATCAGCAAGACATGCTTGCTTCTCAGTTTGCTTTTAGAAGCCAAACGCCCGCATGGGGACCCTCTGCAAATTTTCTTGGACATTTAGAATTTGGATATAATATGGCAGTAGAGGGTAGCCTTAATGCTTCTAATTTTGCAAGAGGTTTTGGGGTAGGATTAACTGGTTTAAACATTATTGCTGATGTGAATCAAATGCGTAAACAATACAAAAATGAAAAACATATTGATCCTGTTACTGCAACCAATACAGGCGCAAATTTTGTTGGTTTAGTATCCAAATTTGCATCTAAATTTCCTTTTGCGGCCAGATATGCATCTTTCGTTGGAAGAGCAGCAGGATTTGTTGGAACAGCTATTACTACTGCTCAATCTTGGTGGCAGATATATAAATCAATGGACGATTTAAGATTTGCTCCTTTGTCTATTGATCATTCAACCGGAGAACCCTATTTTGGCGATCCATTCGATGAATATTACTATTATAAATCAATGGGTGAAATGAGGTAAACTATGAATATTTATTATAAAATTTGGGTAGATTGCATTTTAGGTTTAAGAGCGCACAAACAAAATAAAGATACTTGGAAGGAATGGAGTATGATAATGATGACTATTGCCATGACAGTTAATTTTATCTTTTTTATGACACTTTTTGAAAGACATATATTGGGTTTTTCTTTTTACGAATTTAATATTTCTTCTCCTAATGTAGTTTCTGATGTAGAAAGAGTAAATGATGTTTTAAATATTTTTGTTTTATTTGTATTACCGTGTTTTGTTATAAATTTTTTACTGATATTCCGCAGCAAAAAAAGATTAAAGAAATTAATACGAAAATACAAATACCCTTACTATAATGGAAAACTTTCTTTTGCATATGTATCAATATCATTGCTTTTACCTATTATTTTAATAATAATAGGAATTGTCATATCTCAGGATGTAACATTTCGGGATTTTTTTATCCGATAATTTTGAAACAAAGAAAATAAATATAATTGAAATTGTATAAACCATAAAGCATCACATTTATGAAACCTCTTTTTCTCTTTTTCTCCATAATCCTCCTTCCTTTTTTTGTCTATTCCCAAATAAACAAGACTACTTGGGTGGGGCAAAATAATGAGTATCTGAATATATCAAAGAAAACAACTACGCTACAAAAAGATACTTTGTTTTACCAATATAATGTTGTAAAATATGTGAAAAACAATTATATTATTCTTTCAAAAACAAAAGAGGAAGTCGAATTTAAAGTAAAGTATAATATTGTGCACATTACAAAAGACACCCTCATTTTGGCTCCCGTAGGATATGATTTGTTCAAATTAAGTGAACCAAACAAACTAAATCAATATATTTTTGTAAACAGTATGCTTACCTATAAGTTTGTGAGTTTTTATTATGAAACCTCGTTCTATAATTTCGATAACCCTAAAGGAGATAGATTAAAATTTATTCTTTATATTGATTCGGCAAAAACTTCACGAGTAGTCATTCAAAATGAATCTTTTAATGAAACCACAATGTATCGCGCTCCTGTATCGAAAAAAGAATATGAAAGTTTGATAAAAATATTATCAAGTATAGATCTAGGTAGCTTTCCTGAAGCAGATACAGTAATTGATAAAAAATCGCCCTATGAAATTTTAGAAATAAGCTATAATGAGCAAGTGAAAAATATTGGAGGTTTTAATCGTTTGCCTGCTGTTTTTGCTGATGAATTAAGTTGTTTTGTATGTGAATACATTGAGTTGCGAGCAAATATAAATGTGCCGTTTGGGTGGCGTGTTTGGATACTTCAACGAAAAACGCAGAGCAAATAACGCCGCAAATTCAAAAAAAACGGGTTGAATATTTGAATCCATATTGCGTACCTAACGGCACGCCGAATTTGTGCCGTTGCCGGTTTTTTTCTACCAATATTTCATCCCTACGGGATGAGGTATTTGAGATATTGGCAATGTGTCCATAGGTTTGAGGTAAATGTTTTCCTGAAAACTCTCGCGGGCGGAATTAGATGAGCCTTGAACTTTTTGGTACTTTTTCTTTTAAGAGAAAAAGTACAGAGAAAAAACTATTTTTGCAAGTTCATTATTTAAAACATGTATTACCTCCACACCGACCACTTAGGCAGTTACTGCGCCATAACAACTGCCAACGTACAAGCATGGATGGGTGAAATAGAAAATGCTTGCGGGTGGCAATGTCGGCAGGCGGTGCGGACGAGGTTGTGCGGTGGGATTTCTGCCGACTTGATTTTTTGCTTCTTTTTGATCAAGCAAAAAGAAGAAGAAGAAAACATGAACGGCCGGCTGTACGACCCGGTAATCGGCAGGTTCTTCTCGCCGGATACTTACGTACAAAACCCCGGTTTTACACAAAGTTTTAACCGATACAGCTACGCACTCAATAATCCGCTGAAATACCTTGACCCGACAGGGCAATGGTATGGGGATGTTGATGATTATCGTGATTATTATGACAGAGATCCTACTGTGCTGAACGAGGTTGAAACTGTTACCGATAGATCTTTTTATGATCCATTTGGGAATCTTTTTGGAATTGATTATGGGATATCTGATGATTTATGGGGAGATTTTGGTGGAGGTGACAAGTCTCCAAAATCAAAAAAAATAGTTGTAAGACAAGGGTATAACTTGCCAAGAATAGGAAGTTCTATCGGGTATTCTTTAAAAGATAAACTCAATTGGATAGTTGAAAATAACCGTACGGCATTAAATGCTTCGGCAGGAAATGCAGATGTGACTGTACTTGTAGGTACACGAAGCAATGTAAACGAATATGGCAATGGGCATACTTATGAGTGGGGTAATATTTTTAATAAAGATAGAGAGCCTGTGAATGCATTTTCTGTAAATAGCGATAATTTTAATGTAACAAACAGCGGAATTAAACAATATCTTAATAATAAAATTATTGTAGAAAAAAATACAATTAGATTAATGTGGGGAGGAAGCGAAACGGCATTAGAAACATTGTTTCATGAGTGGAGACATTGTTATTATTTTACCTCCGGAATTGCTGATAATACAGTTCGTTTATACGGCAAAGAGCAAGCTGAAATATTGATGGAAGTTTGGGCACATCAATTTAGTTATTATAGATTTCGGACGGAAGAAAGACGTGAAATTATCCAAGATTATAAAAATCGGTTAGATCTAGGGATAAAATTAATGTTTGGATATTAATTCATTTAAATTTTGATATATTTATGAAAAAAATATTTTTATTCCTGTTTTTACTTGTGCCTGCAATAATCTATTGTCAAAATACGCATGAAATTCATTTCAAAATTACTGACTCAGTGGTAGTAAAAAAAGAATATCCGTATGCAACGAAAATAAATTTAGAAATAAATGTACCTAATTTTCAAGATACTTTTTTTCTTTATTATTTTTATAAACATATTAGTTCATTCATTTGTTCTTATCAAACAGACATAGCATATATCATTGAAAATAAGAATTCTGAAATAATAAAACGTCAGAATAATGTTTCATTATATCCTTATTCAGGAGAAGATAAGCGAAATGCACGTATAGGTATTTTTATTAATTCAAAACAACAAATTATCAGAAAAAAACTAAGTTGGAAAAAGAAAAAAGAGTATAATTTTGCTAAGTATGAAATAAATAGTTCAAAACAAAGTGTTGTTCTATATCTTCTGTTAAGTGTTTTTCATAGAGATTTACCGAAAGGAGAGTATTATTTATATTTATATTATTCTTTTCAGCCCGAACCTCAATATATTTATAAAGAAATAGTTAATGATAGCAGAACCTTTAAAGGTAGTATTGTTTCTAATAAGATAAAGTTGATAGTGGAATAAATTGAGTGGTAAATCATTAAAAATTAAAAGGTATTTATGAAAAAAGAATTTTTATTTCTATTTTCCTGACTTGTAAGTATCCCTAAAACTCCTACAACTTAAAACTGTACTTTTCACTAATACATTGCCGCAAAATCAAAAATAACGGGTTGAATATTCGAACCCATATTGCGTACCTAACGGCACGCCGAATTTCATTAAGATCTCTTCAATTTCTTGCAACGAATTTACTTTCATCAACTCTAAACGTACTTTTTTAAAATTACTCACCCCCTTAAAATATCCAGCATAATGCCTCCTTATTTCAAGGCACGCTTTTTTTTCGTTTTTTAAAGGAATACTAGCTCTAAGGTGTTTTAATAAGATATTTATTCTTTCTTCCAAAGTGGGTATGAGAAAAGTTTTTTTTTCGAATGCACATTTTATCTCTTTAAAAATCCATGGGTTTCCTATGGCGGCGCGCCCAATCATGAGTGCATCAACGCCATATCTTTCTTTAAACAGGAGCGCTTTATCGCCGGAGGCAATATCGCCATTGCCAATTACAGGGATTTTCATGCGAGGGTTCTTTTTTACTTCTCCAATCAAAGTCCAGTCTGCCACGCCGGAATAGATCTGCGAACGTGTTCTTCCATGAATTGTTATAGCTTGAATGCCAACATCTTGCAACTGCTCTGCTGCTGAAACAATCGGCTTGTCGTTCATATCCCATCCCAAGCGTGTTTTTACAGAAACGGGCAGTTTCACAGCATCCACTACTGCTTTAGTACAAGCCACCATTTTGGGAATATCTCTCAATATTGCTGCTCCTGCACCTTTTGCTACTACTTTTTTCACCGGACATCCCCAGTTAATATCTATAAAATCAGGCTGTTGTTCTTCTGCAACTTGTGCGGCTTTTACCAACGAAGTCTCATCGTGCCCAAATATTTGAATTCCAAAAGGACGTTCAGTTTCATCAAAAGCCATTTTGTCGAAACTTTTCTGCACATCACGAATCAGCGCTTCAGAAGAGACAAACTCTGAAGTTAAAACATCAGCGCCCATACTTTTACAGATGCGTCGGAATGAGGTGTCTGTAACTTCTTCCATTGGCGCTAAAAACAGAGCGTTTGGGTTGGCGTTCAAGTAGTTTGAAAAGAAATTCATGAAAGCCTACATATTTATCAACGCTACTCGTTTTTGATGCCGCCCTCCTTCAAATGAGGTTTCAAAAAAAGCATTGAAAATCTCAACAGCATCCTCTTTTGCAATAAAACGTGCAGGGAGAACCATAATATTGGCATCATTGTGTGAGCGAGCCAATGTTGCGATCTCTTTGTTCCAGCACAATGCAGCCCTCACGTTTGGATGTTTGTTCGCCGCCATCTGCATCCCATTTCCGGAACCGCATATTAGAATACCTTTTTCATCAGGATGTTCTGACACAGAAGTAGCAACTTTGTGTGCAAAATCAGGATAATCAACACTCTCTGAAGAGAAACACCCTTCATCCTCCCATTGAAAATTGTTAAAATTTGAAATAATAAACTGCTTTAATTCAAAGCCGGCGTGGTCGCTTGCGATAATTATATTCATGATAAAAATTTAAAGATTTAAAGTTCATTTAGCTCACAGCTCAGTACTCACCTCAAAATCGCCCCGCACTCTCTCTCAAATGCGCTTAGTAATTTGCTCATAATCTTATTAATCTCCTCATCTGTAAGAGTTTTGTCAGGATGTTGCATCACAAAGTTCAGCGCGTATTGTTTTTTATTTTCAGGAAGTTTGTCGCCTTCGTAAACATCAAATAAAGAAACTTTTTTGATATGGCGAGAACCGAAATGGGTTGCAACGCTCTCTAATTGTTGATAAGTTACATGCTTATCAACCACTAAAGCTAAGTCTCTTTTTACAGAAGGAGTGGTAGAAACAGGAGTATATAAAGTCTTAGCATTCAGATATCCTGAGAAAAGGGCAGATACTTCAATTTCTGCATAATATACTGGTTTTTTGATGTCGAAATATTTTAATATTGTGGGGTTAACTTCTCCAACTATTGCAATACTTTGTTCATTAATAAAGTAGGATAATGAATTGAAAAGCATAGTTTCATTTTCACTATAAGAAATTTTACTAAAAGGGACTCTTGATTTGAACAAAATATTTTCAACAAAATTTTTCAAAAAGAAAAAATCCAAATCTTTAGGTTGTTCTAACCAATTATCTTCATTTATTTTTCCTGTAACAAACAATGATAGTTTTTCTCTTTCAGAAAAACGTTTTAAAACGTCAGTGTCTTCTTTATTAACGAGATGATATGTTTTTCCAAATTCAAAAAGTTTGAGATTATTATTTTTGTTATTGAGGTTATGAACAATGGCTTCCAATCCTGAGGGGAGGAGAGATTGCCGCATTGTATTCAGCTCGCTGCTTAGCGGATTTACCAATTTCACTTGTTCATTTTCATTTATAAAATCAAAAGAATTAGCGTATTCTCCTTTAGAAAGCGAGTTGTTCACCATTTCATAAAAGCCATTGCTAGATAGATAATCAGAGATTGAAAGTTGCAGTTTTCTCAGCGTGGGTTCCGGATTACTATGTTGGAAATACTGAATCTCGTTGGAGGTCTCAATATTATTGTATCCATAAATTCTCAAAACCTCTTCAATTAAATCAATTGAACGTGTTACATCATGTTTATTAAGAGGAATTGTTACGGATAACTTTTTCTCACTGATTGAACTGTTTTCAAAACCGAGATTAAGTAAAATAGATGAGATTGTTTCTTTATCTATTTTTTTTCCTGCAATTTTTTCGACTTCATCGATAGAAAGCGGGAGTACCAAAGGTTCAATAGCTGTCGGATATTCATCAATCAGATCTGAGGCTATCACCGCATCGGCTAATTCCACTAACAGTTTTGCTGCTCTTTGGATGGCATACACAGTCATATTTACATCGCACCCCCGTTCAAAGCGGAAGGCAGCATCAGTTTTAAGTCCATGTCTTTTAGCTGTTTTGCGTACAGATAATGGGTTAAAAAAAGCGCTTTCCAAAAACACATTTTTAGTAGTTTCCGTTATTCCCGAATCTTTTCCACCGTAAACGCCTGCAATACACATACCTTGAGTTGCATTGCAAATCATCAAATCCTCTTCGTGTAATTTGAGTTCTTTATCGTCCAATGTTTTGAAAATGGTATCCTTAGGCAATGATTTTATAATTACTTTTCTACCCTCTATTTTATCGGAATCGAAAGCATGAAGAGGGTGCCCTGTTTCGCACATCACAAATTGGGTAATATCAACCACATTGTTTATGGGTCGAATTCCAACAGAGAGTAATCTATTTTTAAGCCAATCCGGAGATTCCTTTATTGTAACATCTTCTAAGCAAATTCCTGTATATCTTGGACATGCGATTTTGTTTTCGATTGTGATAGAAACAGGCAATTTTCTAATACTGGGTATAAAATCGCCAATAAACGGGAGCGGGATTTTAGAACAAGGAACTCTATTCTGTTTCAACGCTGCGAAGAGGTCTCTTGCTACTCCAATATGAGAGATTGCATCACTGCGGTTAGGGGTTAAACCAATTTCAAAAGTATAATCTTCTTCTATTTTAAAATATTTAGTTGCAGGTTGTCCAACTATCGCCTGTTCATCCAATTCCATTATTCCTGCTTGATCTTCGCCAAGTTGCATCTCTTTTTCAGAACATATCATTCCTTCGGAAGCAGCGCCTCTTATTTTCGATTTTTTAATAATAAAAGATTCATCGCCGGCATAAAGAGTTGTCCCCACAGTAGCCACAGCAACTTTCAGTCCTGCGCGGATATTTGGTGCGCCACAAACGATGTTCAGGGGCGTTTCATTACCAATGTTTACCGTAGTAACATGCAAGTGATCCGAGTCAGGATGTTCTTTGCAGGTAAGAACTTCGCCAATTACAATACCCTGAAGCCCTCCTTTTATGGATTCAAATTTCTGTATAGATTCTACTTCTAATCCACAATTAGTTAAATAGATACCTGTTTCTTCAGGAGATAAATCGAAATTAATATATTGCTTAAGCCAATTGAATGAAATCTTCATCAGTCTATTTTTTTAAACGGCAAAAATAGAAAATATTGATGGCGAATAATGGAAAAGAAAAAAAAACTTAACCGAAAAAATCTACCTGAACTTTCTTTACAAATCTCGTGTATATTTGCAAAGTTAAAGAATTCTTCTTAAGAAGTTGTAAAGCAATGACCTACGACCAAATTTTAGCACAGTTCAAGAAAAAACATTTCGCTCCCATCTATTTTTTAATGGGCGACGAGCCTTTTTATATTGATGAGATTGCAAATTATATTGAAAGAAATGTGATGCCCGAAGAGCAACGCGATTTTAACCAAATGCTTGTGTATGGTAAAGAAACAGATGCTGACGAGGTAATTGCTATGGCTAAAGAGTTTCCATTCGGGACAGAGAAGCGCGTAGTAGTTGTGAAAGAAGCCAAGGATTTAAAAAATATGGAACGGCTGGTAAAATATTCTGAAAATCCAACCTTAACAACCATTGTGGTAATATGTTACAAATACGCAGTACTTAAAGCTGCACAATTAAAAACAGTTGAAAAAAATGGTGTTGTTTTTCATTCTGAAAAAATGAAAGACTCTAAACTGCCTGCCTGGATTCAAACCCACGCCGAAAATTATCAATTCAAAATGAATCCAATGGTGGCTAAGCTCTTGGCAGAGAATATTGGAGTTGATCTGTCGCGAATTGATAATGAGTTTAAAAAACTTTCTATCTTTCTTCCGCACAATAGCGAAATAGATGCTGACATAGTAGAAAAACATATCGGTTTTAGTAAAGACTATAATGTTTTTGAACTTCAAAACGCTTTGGCAGAGCGAAAAATTGATAAAGCTTATAAAATTGTTCATTATTTCTGTCAAAATATTAAACAAACACCCAATGTGGTAACTATTAATAGTTTGGCATCATTTTACTTAAAATTGTTGGCTTATAATTTGTCTGATAAGTCTTTTGATTCGAAAGGCAAAATTTTTGGAAAGAATGATTTTGTTCAAAAAATTAATGTTCAATATGCACAAAACCATTCTGTTACTGAACTTCAAAAGATTATTGGAATTTTACGTGAATATGATGCAAAGAATAAAGGGGTTGAGAGCAACCTTTTTGAAGAGGAACTGTTGAAAGAATTAGTATTTAAAATTACGCATTAAAACATAAAAAAATATTGAAATTTATAAAAAAACGATATGGATAACATCATCAACGAAAGAGTAAACGTTTGGCTTAATGGAAATTATGATCAAAACACGATAGAAGAAGTTTTAAAATTAATGAAAACCAATGAAAGAGAGACAATAGACGCTTTCTACAAAGATTTAGAGTTTGGCACGGGAGGGCTGAGAGGCATTATGGGTGTAGGTACAAATCGAATGAACAAGTATACGGTGGGATTTGCAACTCAAGGATTTGCCAATTATTTAAAGCAACAGTTTCCCGGTAAACCGCTTAAAGTTGCCATCGCTTTTGATTCTAGAAACAATAGCAAATTTTTTGCGGAGATTACTGCAGATGTTTTTTCTGCAAACAACATTTATTGTTATCTGTTTGAAGAACTTCGTCCTACCCCGGAACTCTCTTTTGCAGTTAGGGAATTGCAGTGCGATGCCGGTGTGATGATTACTGCTTCCCATAATCCTAAAGAGTATAATGGATACAAAGCTTACTGGAATGATGGAGCACAATTGGTGCCTCCTCACGATATTAATGTTATAGATGCAGTTACTCAAATATCCTCTGTGGATGAAGTAAAATGGGACCGTAACTTAAATCTTGTACAAATAATTGGAGAAGAAATTGATATTCTTTACTTAAAACGAGTACATTCACTGTCGTTTGCCAATAAAAACATTGAAAATGCTGCAAAAAAAATAAAAATTGTTTATACCCCGCTTCACGGCACCGGCATTACAATGGTTCCTAAGGCATTTAAGATGTGGGGATTTGAGAACTTCCATCTCGTAGAAGAACAGAGCATGCCCAATGGTGATTTCCCAACGGTGGCCTCTCCAAATCCCGAAGAAAAAACAGCCCTGGAATTTGCGATTAGAAAAGCCAAAGAGATTGATGCTGACTTAATATTAGCCACCGATCCTGACGCAGATAGAATTGCCGCAGCTGTGAAAAATTTTGAAGGAGATTATCTGTTGCTAAATGGAAACCAAACCCTAATTCTTTTAACGTACTATCTTTTATATCAACGAAAAGCAAACAAAAAAATCACTAATACAGACTTTGTTATCAAGACTATAGTTTCCACAGAATTGATACATAAAATGGCAAAAGAATATGGTGTTCAATGTTTCGACGTATTGACCGGATTTAAGTACATTGCAGAAGTAATTCGAGAATATGAAGGAAAATTGAACTATATTGGAGGCGGAGAGGAAAGTTTTGGCTATCTGGCAGGAGATTTTGTTCGCGATAAAGACGCCATCTCTGCATGCTGTCTCTTCGCAGAAATGGCTGCAGATGCTGTTGCAAATGGAAGTAATCTTTTTATAGAACTACTGAAAATCTATCAACAGTACGGATATTATAAAGAAGACCTTCTGTCTATTACTAAAAAAGGGAAAGAGGGATTGGAAGAGATTAAGCAGATGATGGTAAACTATAGAAACAACCCACCCAAAGAGATAAACGAAAAAAAAGTGGTTTGTATAAAAGATTATCTGCTGAAAGTAACAAAGGATTGTGTTACAGGGAAGACTGACAGTATTGATTTACCCAATTCTGACGTGTTGCAATTTTTTACGGAAGATGGCTCAAAGATTTCAGTAAGACCTTCGGGAACGGAGCCTAAAATTAAGTACTATTTTGCAGTGTGTAGCGAACTTAAAAATATACAAGAAGTGAAAAATATTGAATTAGAGTTGACTGAGAGAATTGAAAAAATTAAACGCTATTTTTTAAAATAACCAATATTTAATTCCGAAAAAGATATTTTTTTACTTTATATTGTTGCTTTTTGAAATTATAAGTCAATAATTAACGCTTAAGCAATAATTATCATACAATATTTATTGAGATATTATGTTATTATGCTTTTAAAAATATCATGAATGAAAAAGTTGTTGTTAATACCTATTTTTTTTCTAACCATTTCATTATCGGCACAAAATGATTTTGAAATTGCTAAAAATGTAGATATTTTTGTCTCAATTTTAAGAGAGTTAAATGCCAAATACGCCGATGAGATAAATCCTACTGACTTAGTAACACAAGCAATTAATGGGATGCTTGAAAATTTAGATCCTTATTCTGTATATTATCCGGAATCGAAGATTGAGGAGTTTAAACTTATGACAACCGGGCAATACGGAGGGATTGGCGCCTTGATTCAACAACATGGAAAAGAAGTGGTTATTGCTGAGCCTTATGAAAACTCACCTGCTCACAAGGCTGGACTACGCGCTGGTGATATTATCCTGAAAATTAACGGACTAAGCGTACAAGAAAAAAAATCTGCTGATATTAGTACCATCTTAAAAGGACAGCCTGGAACTACACTTACCATTGAAATTGAACGTCCAACAGAAAAGAAAAAACACACTTTTAACGTGAAACGTGAAGATATTAAGTTTCCGCCGGTACCTTACTCTGGAATGTTGGATAAAGAAATTGGATATATAAACTTAAATCAGTTTACTGAAAAAGCAAGTTCAGAAGTAAAAGAGGCTTTTTTAAAACTTAAAGAATTAGGAATGAGGTATTTGATATTAGATCTGCGAAATAATGGCGGTGGGTTACTTCAAGAAGCTGTAAATATTATGAATATTTTTGTTGACCAGAACATTAAGATTGCAGAAACAAAAGGTAAAATTAAGGAGCAAAATAATATTTTTCGAACCCACAATCCTGTAATTGATAAAGATATCCCTGTGGTTGTTTTAGTGAATGAAGCAAGTGCATCTGCATCGGAAATTGTGGCTGGAGCATTTCAGGATTTGGACAGAGGAGTTATCGTTGGTAAAAAAACTTTTGGAAAAGGATTGGTACAAAATGTAGTACCACTAAGTTATAACACTTCTTTGAAAATAACAGTATCAAAATATTATATTCCAAGTGGGAGGTGCGTTCAAAATGTGGACTATTTTAACCGTGACACATTGGGTACACCACCTTACATTCCAGACTCGCTTGCTACACCGTACAAAACAAGAAATGGAAGAACAGTGTATGATAAAGGAGGCATTGAACCCGATGTTGTTACCCCTGATACTAATGTAAGTAATATACTCATTGCATTAGTGTTGCATAATATTATTTTTGACTATTGTAATGAATTTGCTGCTCAACATGAAACGATTGTACCTCCCAATCAATTTAAACTTACTAATGAGGCATATCAACAATTTACTAATTATGCAAAAAATAAGAACTTTGAATATGTAACTGAAACTGAAGCATTTTTGAAAAATTTAAAGGAAATTGCAGAAATTGAAAAATATTTTCATGCAATTGAAACAAGATATAATGAATTAACTAAAATTATTGAGACTGAAAAAAGTAATGATATTTATAGATTTAAAGAAGAAATATCCGATTATATAGGGAATGAGATTGTAGCACGCTATTACTTTCAAAAAGGAAGAATTGAACATCAACTTGCAACTGACCCCGATGTAAAAGTAGCAATGGAAATTCTTTCTAATAGCAACAGGTATAAATCAATATTGTTAGGGAAAAAATAACATACGAGTTAGCATAGAAAATCTCCCGCATCATTACTAAAACTTATTAATTCATCCTTTCTAGTTTTTTCTGTTTTTTGGCTTTCGACAATTGCAACAAATTGCTAATATTCAACGAAAAATTAATAAAATTTGGAGTGGCTCCAACAGCATAATGGGAGCGTGAAAAACCAAATTGAATGGAATGAATATCAATCAAAAAGCCGTAAGCAAAACCAGCCATAGATCTTTTTTGAGGAATGTACATGGCTCTGTTTTGGTCGTAATTGAAACTCGCAAAAATTGTAAGATATTTAATGGGGATAATTTCTAGGCCAAAATTGAGATGCCTAAAAAAGTTATCAACTCCTTGTTTAAATTTTGATGGATATTTAGGTTTGTTCGACATAACATCAGTTTCTAACAATGGGTTGTTTGGACCGACATAGCCCATTTTCCATTTATAAAGGGAGTGCACAGAAATGTGATAACGTACCGGTATAAATTTTAATCGGTGAGAAAATGCAAGTTGAATGTCAAAAGGAGCCCAGTTTCTTTTTCTGTCTACAAAGGGTTTTAATTCACCTCCAATATTTTTCACTAAAACAGCAACGGCAATATTTTTCTTTTCATTAAAATAACTTGCAGCAACATCCACTGCCATTCCAAAGGATGAATAAGATTCGTAGCCGCTGTACATCAGTTTCAAGTTAGCGCCAATAGAGAAACAACTGTCTAGAGTACGTCCCCAACCCAAAGTGAATCCCACATCATTGCAAGAAAAAGTCCCCAGTTCATTACCTATATCATCAGTACGAACAAAGGTGCCGTAACCGACGTAGCGCATTTCTACTGCAAAACTTCCAATTTTATTAAAAGTATGGGAATATGTTGCAGCTCCATATCCGGTGTGTGCAAAATAATCGGCAGCGCCTATAACTAATGACGTGTTAAATCTAGATGCAATTGTAGAGGGATTGTACATAATCAACGAAGGATCGTTGTCATGAATTGCAATCAAGGTGCCGCCCAATCCCGCAAGCCGTGCAGAAAACTTGTAGTCCATAAAGTTATAAGCGTAATTTCCACTTTGTTGAGCAAAGCAAATTTTCATTATTATAATAAAAAGAAAAGAAAAACAAAACTTTTTATGAACCACAATACAATTTAATAAAGTAATTATTTTTATACATTTTATGTAACGATTGTAGCGTTTTTTTATTTTTGCACGTTTAATTAATTACCTGACATGGATTATTTCTTGGATATGCCACCCCATTATGCCAAAGTAGAAAACGCTAAATATGTGATTCTTCCGGTGCCATATGACGGCACAAGTACCTATATCAAAGGTGCAGAAAAAGGTCCACAAGCCATCATAAATGCTTCAGATTCTATTGAACTCTACGATATTCAAACAGAATTGGAAGTTTATAAATCTGGAATTAATACGGATATACACACCTATTCTTTCAGTTCGCCAGAAAAAATGGTGAAAGAGGTTAAAGAAAGAGTTGCCTTTTTTATGCACCAGAATAAACGCCTCTGTTTGTTGGGAGGAGAACATTCTATCTCTATCGGCGCTATTCAAGCATTTGCTGAAAAATACCCCAATTTATCTGTATTACAAATTGATGCACATGCCGATTTACGCGAAACCTACAATGGATCGAAATATAATCATGCTTGTGTAATGCGTCGCGCCCAACAAATGGCAATTGTAGTGCAAGTAGGGATTAGAAGTGTTTGCATTGAAGAAAAAGAAAACATTATTCCTGAAAATATCTTCTATGCTCATAAAATTGTCGGGAAAACAGAGTGGATGCAAAAAGCTATAGACAAACTAACTGATTATGTGTATCTTACCATTGATTTAGACGGCTTTGATCCGAGCATCGTTCCGGCAACTGGAACCCCACTCCCCGGCGGTTTGTTGTGGTATGAAACCATCACCTTTTTAGAACTACTCATCAAATCTAAAAAAATTGTAGGATTTGATGTGGTAGAACTTTGCCCTCAAAACAACGATAATACATCTGATGTGCTTGCGGCTGTGCTTGTGTATAAGATTTTTTCGTTAATGGAAAAGTATGGAGTAAGAATGGTAAGTTAAGAATGTTGAAAGGGTTGATGTTTGTTTTTTGGAGAGTTGCAAAATGAACAATGAAGCAGACAAATGTACGTTTAGTAAAATATTAACTATTTGACAAGGACATAAAAAGTAAAAAATGAATACTAAAATCGCTGTCATCGGCTTAGGATATGTGGGGTTGCCCTTAGCAAGACTTTTTTCAACAAAATACACTACCATTGGATATGATATCAGTCCGGAACGTATAAAAATACTGAAAAGTGGGCATTTCAATAACAATGAAGTGGAAAAGCAATTATTGAATCAAGCTATTGACAAAGGGTTGAAGTTTACTTGTAATATTGAGGAATTAAAAGATTACAATGTTTTTGTAGTTGCTGTTCCTACCCCCGTGAATAAGAACAATCACCCCAATTTAAAACCGTTACAAAAAGCAAGTGAAATAGTTGGAAAAGTGATCTCAAAGGGTGGGGTAGTAATCTATGAATCAACAGTGTATCCAGGAGTTACAGAGGAATTTTGTGTGCCTTTAGTAGAAAAAATATCAGGATTAGCTTACAATCAAGATTTCTTTGCAGGATATTCACCTGAAAGAATCAATCCTGGAGACAATGAACACACAATTGAAAAAATCAAGAAAATTACATCGGGTTCTACACCGGAGGTTGCTGTATTTGTAGATAATCTGTATAATTCTGTATTACAGAATGGCACTTTTAAGACCTCTTCAATCAAAGTGGCAGAGGCTGCAAAGATTATTGAAAATTCACAACGTGATGTGAATATTGCATTTATGAACGAGATAGCTAAAATATTAAATGCCATAGGAATTGATACTCACGAAGTATTAGAAGCTGCTGCTACAAAGTGGAACTTTATCAAATTTATGCCAGGACTTGTGGGAGGGCATTGTATTAGTGTGGATCCTTACTATTTGATTGAAAAAGCATTGTACTATGGTATCACACCTCGTGTGATGTATGCTGCAAGAGCTTTAAATGATGGAATGGGAGAATATGTCGCTAATGAAGTTATTAAATTGATGAATAAAAAAGGAATTTTAATAAAAGATGCCCATATATTAATTCTTGGTATTACTTTTAAAGAAAATTGCTCTGATATTAGAAATACCCGCGTTATTGATATTTACAACATCTTAAAAAATTACACATCAAATATCACTATTTTTGACCCTTTAGCAAATCAAAAAGAGATTGAAAAAGCGTTTAATATACCTATTGAAACAGAAAACATAGAACGTTTTAAACATCAATTTGACTCAATCGTTTTATGCGTTTCACACAATGAATTTAAATTATTAAACTTACGTGATTTTGGAAAAGCTAACTGCGCAGTATATGATGTGAAAGGGATAGCTGAAAGGGAACAGGTGGATGGAAGATTGTAAAGAATGACTATAATAAGTAGCTCAATTAATAGCCAATATGTAGTCTCAATAAAAAATAGATATTTGCCATTACTGAAAAAAGATACACTTCTTACCACAAAATAATATGTTTGAAGCTGAAAAACAATACTATAGCATTAGTGAAACCGCTGAAATCTTTGGCGTAAAACCATCGCTTCTACGTTCATGGGAAAATGATTTTGAACTTTTAAAGCCTTTTAAAAACCAAAAAGGAACAAGATTCTTCACACTAAAAGATATGGAAATCATTCGTATGATCATATATCTTACAAAAGATAAAGGATATACTTTGCATGGAGCCAAAGAAGCGATTCGATGCAACTTTGGAAAGGTAGCTGAGCAGGCGGAACTAATTAGTAAATTAAATACAGTTAAAGAATTTTTATTAGCAATAAAAAACAACTTATAATGAGTCCAATAAGGATGGTTGATTTGAGAAGTCAATATGAAAAAATTAAAAAGGAAATAGACGCAAATATTGCACAAGTAATTGAAAGCACAGCTTTTGTCAATGGTCCAAAAGTTAAAGAATTTCAAACACATTTAGAAGAATATTTAGGAGTAAAGCATGTAATTCCTTGTGCTAATGGTACTGATGCTTTGCAGGTTTCACTAATGGCTCTTGGATTGACAGCTGGTGATGAAGTAATTACTACACCTTTTACATTTATTGCAACAGCTGAAGTTATTGGATTGCTAGGGCTGAAGTGTAAATTTGTTGATGTTGAATGGGATACCTTTAATATAGATGTTACTCTATTAGAAAAAAATATTACTCCCAGCACAAAAGCGATTATTCCTGTACACCTTTTTGGACAAAGTTGTAATATGGAGGTCATTATGCAAATTGCAAAGAAATATTCACTTTTTGTTATTGAAGATACGTGCCAGGCGATTGGTGCAGAATTTATTTACAGAAATGGCAGAAAACAGAGATTAGGAACTATCGGTGATATTGGCTGTACATCATTCTTTCCGTCCAAAAATTTAGGATGTTATGGTGATGGAGGAGCTGTTTTTACAAATGACGACGAAATTGCTAAAAAGTTGCAGGGAATATGCAATCACGGTATGTATAAACAATATTACCATGAATTTCTAGGCGTTAATTCTCGCTTAGACGCAATTCAGGCTGCAGTATTAGATATTAAATTGAAATATTTGAATGATTATAATGAAGCGCGTAAAAAAGCAAGCGAATTTTACAACAAAATGTTCGAAAATAATCCGAAAATAGAGACGCCTGTTATTTCTTCATTTAGCACACATGTTTTTCACCAATATACGCTAAAATTTAAAAATGTGGAACGTTCACAAATAATTGATAAAATGAAAGTAGCCAATATTCCCGTAATGGTGTACTACCCTATTCCACTGCATTTACAAAAGGCATTCGATGATTTGAAATACAAAATAGGAGATTTTCCTATCGCTGAAAAACTGAGCAAATGTGTTATTTCTTTGCCTATGCATACGGAACTGAATGAAGAGCAACAACAGTATATTGGGGAAAATCTGCACAAGTTTGTTTAGTATATCTACCTCAATCCACTTAATAACACATCTGCTCAAAAAACTTACTTATGATAAAAATAAACAATATCGAAAAAAGTTATGGCTCCTTGAAAGTTCTTAAAGGAATTGACTTAGAAATTTCTGCAGGAGAGGTTATTTCCATTTGCGGTACTTCAGGAGCCGGAAAATCTACTTTATTACACATTATTGGAACGTTAGATAAACCAGATAATGGAAATATTCTTTTTGATAATATTTCAATTCATTCACTTAATGATCACGAATTATCCATTTTCCGAAATAGAAATATTGGTTTTGTTTTCCAGTTTCATCACCTATTGCCTGAATTTAACACATTAGAAAATGTGGCATTACCCTCAATGATTGCAGGAGAATCTAAAAAAACTGCACATGAAAAAGCACAAAAAATGTTGCAATTAATGAATCTTTCTGAGCGTTTTTTTCATAAACCCGCACAACTTTCTGGAGGAGAACAACAACGCGTTGCTGTTGCACGAGCATTGATAAATAACCCGAAAGTGGTACTTGCAGACGAGCCATCCGGTAACTTGGATACTGAAAACGGAAGAAACTTACATAAGCTTTTTTTTGAATTAAGGAAAAAACTTAATAAAACTTTTGTAATAGTAACTCATAATGAGGAACTTGCTAAACTATCTGACAGGATAATTACTATTCGAGATGGAAAATTACAATGAGTAAAATAATAGTAACTAAAAGGCGTTTTTTTAACATGAAAAATTGCTTTTTTTTGTTTTTTTTATTTACTATTACTATTTTGCATTTTTCTTGTAAAAAAACTGAAATAACTCCCGCTTATTTATTGATTAATGTTGATGATATTAATATTAATGTCTCAAACTTTAATAAAGAACACGAAACAGATTATGACAAAGAAACTTTAGATATTATTAAACAACAAAATTTTAAAGATGTTTTAGTTAGTTTAAATGGTCGTGAATTAGGCTATTGGCAACTTCCGTGCAAAATTCCACTTTTGCCAAATTATTCAAATATAAATCATGTCCGTATTGTTCCTTGCGTGAGAATTCCAAATACTACTTTAACTACTGTACCCTATTATTTTTTATCACCTTTTGAAAAACCATTATCTATTGAGAAAGAAGGCGAATACAGATTCTCAAACATTGAATTTGAATATGTTAAAAGCATTTCATTCCCTGTGTTGGAAACTTTTTCACAAACAACTATCTTTAAACCGCGTGATAGCAGCCTTTACGTCACTCCAATGGAAATTTTTATTGAAAATGGAAAATCAATGGGAAGAATTGCACTTAAAGATTCTTTAGCATATTTCGATGTAATTTCTCCTTATTTTGAATTATTTGGCAAAGGGATAAGACAGTATTGGGAAATGAATTATAAGTGCGAAAATGGTGAAATTTATACATATATCGATTTTCAAAACCCCATTGCAATATTACCTCAACAAGATATGATTATTCTTCCCGCCACGAACAACGCCTGGAAAAAAATATATATTGATATTACAGATGTAGTATCTTGGGCATGTGGTTCTGGAGATAAAATAAATATAAGATTAGGGATTAGAGGAGTGAGACATTCAAATGATACTCATGCCAATTTCTATTTTGAAAATATTAAATTAATTTCGATGTACGCACCTTATTAATATCGTGATTATGAATAAAACAAGAAAACTTTTTTATTATGTTCTTTTCGATATTCTTTCAGCAATGTTTACATGGTTTATCTTTTTCATTTATCGTAAATACAATATCGATCGCTCTCTGTTTGAACATTTCTCATTTTCAGTTTTACAAGACACAAAACTTTATATAGGTATCGTAGCATTACCGATTTATTGGGTGTTTTTACATACTTTTATAGGCTCTTACACAAATCCTTTTCGAAAATCCCGTCTTCATGAATTAGAAATTACTCTCCTTACTACTTTCTTTGGAACATTATTATTCTTTTTTATCTTTATCCTTGATGATATTGTTAATAGTCCATTTGACTATATTAAGTATTTTATCATTTTACTTTTTCTACAGTTTATTCTTACATACATACCTCGCTTGCTCATAACAACTATTACAATAAAAAAAATAAACAGTGGAAAAATTGGGTATAAAACCCTGATTATTGGAAGTGATATCTTGGCATTGAATATTTATCAAAATATTATCAAACAGACACCTTATGTTGAAAAATTCATATTAGGTTACGTACAAGTGCCTGAAGAACAAGATGAATCAATTGCTTCTAGACTTTCTTGTTTAGGATCTCTTGAGAATTTAGCATCAATAGTTAAAGAATTTCAGATTAATGAATTAGTTATAGCTGTCCAAAATGGAAAGCGAAAACTTATAGAAACAATTATTACTTCTATTGGAGATAATAGAGATCTTTTGCTAAAAATCATTCCACAGTCACAAGATTTTTTAATAGGGAATGTGAAACTATCAGCGATTTTACAAGAACCTCTTATCTCTGTAGCAACTAAAGATCTACCTGTTTGGCAGCATTGGATTAAGAGATTTATGGATATTTCATTCTCTACTCTTGCTATTATTATTTTAAGCCCTATCTATATCTTTTGTGCTATTGGAGTAAAATTGTCTTCAAAAGGAGCAATTTTTTATTTACAGGAACGAATCGGTTTGTGTAGTAAGCCGTTCCAAATAATTAAGTTTCGTTCTATGGTGGCTAATGCAGAAACAGATACCCCTCTTCTTTCTAGCAAATCAGATCCGAGAATAACGAAATTCGGGTCTTTTATGCGAAAAACACGATTAGACGAAATCCCGCAATTTATTAATGTACTTTTGGGAAATATGTCATTAGTTGGTCCTCGCCCTGAAAGACAATATTACATAGACCAGATTGTTAAAGTTGCTCCTCACTACAAATTATTGCTTACTGTTAAACCCGGAATGACCTCCTGGGGACAAGTAAAATTCGGCTACGCAGAAAATATTGATGAAATGGTGGAACGATTAAAATGGGATATCCTTTATTTGGACAATATGTCACTTCAAACTGACATTAAAATATTAATATATACAGCTCTAATAGTAATTAAGGGTTCAGGGAAATAATGCCATTTTTTTTTCAAGAAAACTTATTTCAAGATTCATTTACATTGTCTTTAGAAGAATCAAGACATATTACAAAATCTATGCGCTTGAAAGAAAATGAAATAATTTGGATTACCGATGGAAAAGGAACCCTGGTCAAAACCGTATTAATAAATGTTAATAGAGATTGTTGTATAGTGGAAGTCAAAGAACGTATTTTTCAGGAAAAACAAACAAAAAAACTACACCTTGCAGTAGCTCCTACCAAAAATGCAGATAGAATGGAATGGTTAGTTGAAAAAGCAGTAGAAATTGGTGTAGACAAAATCTCTTTTATCTTTTGTGAAAGATCGGAAAGAAAGCATATTGATTTGAATCGTTTACATAGAGTTGCAGTTGCAGCATTGAAACAATCACAAGGTACGTGGCTACCGGAAATTCAAACCAATACTTTTTCACGATTTATTGGTGAAACTACAGATATAAATGCTGATAAATTTGTTGCATATTGTGGTGATAGAGACCATGCTACAGAAAATACAAAACTAAAATTCATCCATAATGATATTATTTTCATGATTGGACCAGAGGGTGATTTTACCTCACATGAAGTTCTTGAAACCCAAGAGAAAGGTTTTCAAATAGTTTCTTTAGGCAATAAAATATTGCGCACTGAGACAGCAGCGTTATTGGTGGCTTGTTGGGTGGCCCTTAATAAGTAAATTTTTATTCATCCAAATAAATCTCGATCAACCCTTCAGGTGCTGAGATATTAATCGCTTTATTTTCTCTATCTATTTTATCAAAAAAATCATCCACAACAGGTATTAAGACCTCTTTTCCGTTATTATCAATCTGCATGATGGGTTGTCGACTCATTTCAATAAAACCTCCGCACTTGCCGATGCTCCCTTTAATAGTGTCAATAACCTCAAATCCTATTACTTCATGGAAATAGAACTTATTGCCTGTTAATGGAGGCAGGAAACTTATTGGCAAGTAAAGTTCGGCTCTTAATAATTTTTTAGCAGTTTCTCCGTCCACATCTTCAAGTTTCAAAACTGCCTGATTATTACCTTTGTAAATAAATTCTTCAATAATATATGGCAAAAACTCATCATCTTCTTTCACAAATACTGCTTCCAAAGTTTTGTATTTATCAGGTTCGTCAGTATCTAAATAGATTACTATTTGCCCTTTATAACCAAAAGTTTTGGTAATTACTCCCAAATAGAAATAATCGTTCATTTTAAGTCATATTTTTGAATCTTTCCACCACATTAATATTAAAATCCTTTGAAAGCATTAATAAAGTTTTCTCAGGAAAGTTCTTTAAATCCAACAATATTAATCCATCTAAAGAATTATTAAAATCCACATCAATATTAAAAGCCAACACTTTAGCACCTACTTGCAAGTATCTTTTCACCAATACGGGGAGCCCTCGTTGTTTGTTCTCAAGATCAATAATTAGTTTGTCCAAAAGCTCCAAACTATTAATATCTTTTAAATAGCTTTTGACGAATCTAAATTTGGCATTAGGCAATGCATTAATTGGGTTAACATATTTCCCATAATAATGGTTAAAATGATATTTCCTTATATATCTTTCAATTAATGTTTTAGAAATTCCAGAGTAGTCATTTGAGATTGAAACCGGTCCTATTAGGTAACGGTATTCTTCGTGATTTAATAACACTTGTAAAATACCTTTCCACAACAACATAAGTGCCACTGAATTTCCTTGATAAGGTTTAATAATAAAAGAGCGCCCCAATTCAATAGCTTTATGCAAAATAGGATTAAGAGGTTTCCCCAATTGAAACATATAATCGGTATAAAATCCTTTTCTGCCATATTTTGTAATAATCTCTTGTCCCATTCCTACGCGGTAAGCTCCTACAATAGTTTCTTGTTCATTATCCCAAATAAAAAGTTGGTGATAATATTCATCGAATTTATCAATATCTAACTCTTTATTGGTTCCTTCACCGACTTCTCTAAATGTAATCTCTCTAAGTCGACCAATCTCTTCCATCACATAATTTAAATAGCGAGGATGTGCAAATAATATGGAAAACGGACCTTGTCGAAAGAGAGTAAATTCCTCTTTTAATTGATTGATTTCATTAACAATTAAATCTTTATTATTCGACAACGCAATGGGGGTACTTACAATATTAGTAGTTTTCGCGGTACCAGTTTTCATAGTAAGTGTTTTACGTAGCAGGTCAACGTTCATTCTCACAAACTCTGCATACTCTTTTTCTTTTAAAGATGCAGTACGAAATGGCAAAATGGGGGCTCCAATGGCAAGTTTTACAGTGGCGTTATCCTTTTTATTGAATTGGCGTATCAACTGTATGGTGCGCAAAAAAGGATGAAAAAAACCTAAAATATGAAAAGCCGGAGTGTTTTTTCCTGACATAAACATAGGAACAATTGGCACATTTACTTTACGAATGAATTTCATTATAGAGTTAGGCCATCTTTTATCTTGAATTCTAAATCCATGAACTGTTGATACTTCTCCTGCTGGAAACATTGCTAAACAATTTCCATCTTTAACATGCCTCAATGCAGTTTTAATTCCTTTTATATTTTGAGAATTCTTTGCATCAAAAGGATCCACTTCAATAAAAAAATCACTAAGCACATCCATTCTTCCTAAAAGAAAATTACCAAGGAATTTTACATCAGGACGAATGCGTGAGATTAAGTCAATGAGTACAATACCATCTAACATACCTGTAGGATGGTTACAAATAAAAACGCAACTCCCTTTTTGAGGAATATTTTTCAAGTGTGTTTCATCTACAACATACTTAATGTTATGCTGAAATAGATAATGTGCTGTAACATCGTTTCCCAAATACTCAGCTGCTGCTGCATACGAATCATTTAATCTATTAAAACCTAATACATTCATTATTACTTTTGAAATGTATCTTCTCAGTTGATTCGATTGTCGTAAGATGTCTTGAGGGGAGATAAGGGGCATTATTTAATTTTGAATTATATCTAAAAATGGTTTCTTGTTTTGAATTTCAAGTAGTTATTCTTTTTATAAATTGGTAATGTTACAATTTTTCTAAATTATGGTTATCTAAAAAAAACTGAAATTTTAGGTTTAGACAACTCATGATTTTATTTGTGGCACCGAGGTTTTGTTTGATATAGTTCTTACAAAGAGCGCAAGTAGCTTCATAAGATGAAGGATTATCGTTAAAAAATATTATTTTTTGAGCCATCTCTTTGGCGTTAGAAATGGAAAATGCGGCATCTTTTTCAACCAATTCAACAGCTTCATTAAACTTGTCATAATGAGGACCAAAAAAGAGAGGTTTTTCAAAAACAGCAGCTTCTAAAATATTGTGTAAACCTGTTTTAAAAGCGCCGCCGACATATGAGATATCAGCATATTTGTAAATTTTGCTTAGGATTCCGATTGTATCAATTATTAAAACATCATAATTAGAAAAATCTTTAGAGCCTTTTTCAGAAAAACGAACTACAGAAAAAGAAGAAAAGGTTTTCAGTACTTGTGTAATGCGATCATTATCAACGCGATGAGGTGCAATAACAAGTTTATAGTTTGAATATATTTTTTGTAACAATTCTGATAATATTTTTTCATCTGGAGCCCATGTACTACCAGCTACCAGTATTTTTTTTTCATTTTTAAATGTTGTAATAAAATCTAATGTATAGTTTTGTTGTGCAATATCATAAACCCTATCAAACCGTGTATCTCCGGTAATGCAAGTGTTCAAAATTCCATGTTTGTTGAGAAGGATTTTCGAATTAGCGTTTTGCAGGAAAAAGAAGCTACATTTTTTCAAGTGCTTTAAAAACCATATCCCATATTTTTTAAAAAAGTATTGGTTTTTTCTAAATATTGTTGAAACAAAATAAAAAGGGATCTCTGAGTTAGCGAGTTCTTGTAGATAATTATACCAAAATTCATATTTGATAAAAAAAACTTTTTTAGGTTTCACGATATTGATGAATCTCTTGGCATTTTTTTTTGTATCAATGGGTAGATAAGTAATAATATCAACAATGGGGTCATTTTTAATAATTTCAAATCCTGAAGGAGAAAAGAATGAAACTAAAAGTGTAACATCCTTTTCGTTCTGTTTTATTTTCTCCATTACAGGTTTTCCTTGTTCAAATTCGCCTAATGAAGCACAATGAAACCAAACTATTGATATTTTGTTTGTACATTTATTTTCAAGTAATTGGAAAATATTTTTTCTTCCTGAGCACCATAAATGAGCTTTTTTAGAAAAGAAAGAAGCCAATTTTATGCCAAAAGCATGCAATCGAATAACAAGTGAGTATAGAAATCGCATAACATATTAATAATAATAAAATGTAGTAACTCGTTTTTTTTCATAGAAAGGCAACACCCAACCCACTTTAATAGCCACTAATCCACTAAATTTAGTTTTCAGATTATTTGTAGATCCTGCAAGGTCTCCAACAAAAATATATCCTCTATCTGGTTTAGAAAAGATCTCCCACACTTCAATACCTGCATAAAAACTCAGTACTCTTCTTTTTTGCATGAACAAGTAACCAAAAAACTGATTTAGCGCAATTCCCTGAGAACGTTGGTCATACCCTAAACGATATTTTTTTTGGTCAATCTGTGGGAAAAAATTATTGGGGTCAGTGAAGTGAATTTTATGACCGAAATATCCCACTCCACATTTTAGCCAAAATCCTGAATTTTTCCATCGGTTAAAGGGTAAAATTTTGCCCGCGGAACAACCGAAGTACCAGTATCTTCCTTCATAGGTGAGGACAACTGCATTATTACCTGCGCCATTGAATATTACATAAGAACCGTTATCTGTTTTTATAACAATATCTCCTAAAATATCTTCTGGACTTTTAATAACTTTTGAACCAAACATATAATTAAAAACTGCGTCTAATGTCCAATTTGATTTTGTTTTTATAGAAAAATCTATTCCAATATTGTAATTATAATTAAATGTTGAAGCTAAATATCCTTTTCCAAAAGGGAACTGTACCGAAAAATTAGGGCTTGCCCATATCATGAATGTTGCAGTGTCTAAATAATTATTATCACGCCTATAGTATTCTTGTGAGAATAGATTCACAAATGTTACAGAAAGAATGAATATAAAAAATATTGTTTTTTTCATAATACAGGGAGCATCTCAAAATAATTATTTAGTAAACGCAAAATCTTTGGTGATAATTGTTGATAAGCATAAACTACGCTATAATTATCATCAAAATAATGTTGAGAAACACTTGCCATATGATATAGTACATCTTCTTGTTCAGCATATTGAAAATATCCTGCAAATGCAATCTCGTGATTTAGAATAACTAATAAATAATATTCGTGTTCAAATTCATTTAGGAAAATGCTATTCGCATGATTTGGAAATTTTTCTTGTAAATTATTATACATGAAGATAATTTCATGAACTGAATCTTCATCAGCAATTTTGGGATAGATAAGAAAAAAACTTTGGAAATCATCTATTCCAAAGTTTTTTGGATTGGGTAAGGTATATAAAATTTTCCAATACTCTTGAACTTGTTCCTTAATAAATAATTCTTTAGGAATTAAACAGAAAGGAGTATTGCGAACAATTGTAGGCATGTGCAAAAAAAATTATTCCCAACTTCCTGTTGTTCCTGAATCATTAAGAGAACCTAGCCACATTGGTTTATATTGCAATTTAAACTGGGTTTCATTTGCTAAACCACTATAAAAAAGTGTATTAATTATTTTAATAAAAGGATTAGCATCTTTTGGGGATATCGTTTTGTCTAAGTTAGCTATAATATCTTCAAGTGCCACATCAATTCTGTAAACAGGTATTTCATAAGTTTTACTTGATAGCTTTCCTAATTGAATTTCAAATTTCTTTCCATCGCAATGGGGGATAAATTCAAAATTTTTCAAACTTTCAAAAGTTACATTAGGATCAGATTCAACAATTTTGTCTTTTGCAGGAATATTTTCAATAGTTTTCTTTATTAATCCTGCTTTGAATGCATCTTCTTCCGACATATTCTCTGGGATTTCGCCAGTAGTTTTAATAATTTGTACTACCCCATTATTAACAAAGTCAACAAGAGTGTCAATGTCACCGGCATATTTTTTAAATTCATTTCGATAGACTGCCTGAACAGCTCGAATAGTAATCAAGCGGGCTTTAATTTCTTCAGCACGCTGATTATAAGAAATTTTGTATTTTTCTGGACGTAAAATACTACGAGTGGCTAAAAGCGCAAGAAATAACGCAACAATAACTAATAAAATGTTGAATAATGTTTTAACTTTCATACTATTATTTAATTGATTAGATTTTCAAAATTGTTTTCGAAAATGCGAGCAAAAATAGAAAAAAAAACTAAAAAACTAATTTAATTAAAAAATACTATGTGCTGTTTCTTTACTTTATGTATTTTGGTCATGATAATATCAGAATCTTTTTTGTGAATTCTAATTTCTTTTTGCTTCCCTTGCCAATTTGTGAAAGACTTCATCCATGCTCTTCACATTAAAATTTTGTTTTAAATTTTTTGGAGAATCTAAAGCTTCAATTCTTCCATCCACCATAATGGAAACGCGATTACAGTATTCAGCTTCATCCATGTAGTGGGTTGTAACAAATACTGTTATTCCTAAAGCTGTAGCTTCATATATCATTTCCCAAAATGTTCGACGCATAGCCGGATCGACACCTCCGGTAGGTTCGTCTAAAAAAACAACCTGAGGATCGTGAAAAATGGCTACTGAGAAAGCTAATCTTTGTTTCCAGCCCAAAGGCAACGATTTTACCAATGTATTACGCTCATTCTCAAAACCCAATTTTTGTAATACGTTTTTCATTTTTTCAGCAATAGAATTCTCATTCATACCATATATACCTGCGTAGAGCCTAATGTTTTCCCACACTTTCAAATCGTCATACAAGGAAAATTTTTGACTCATATAGCCAATACTCTTTTTTATTTGTTCAGCCTCTGTTTCAATATTATATCCAGCTACCCACCCCTTTCCGGATGTGGGTTTGCTAAGCCCAATCAACATTTTCATTGCTGTAGTTTTCCCAGCGCCGTTAGCCCCAAGAAATCCAAAAATCTCGCCTTTCTCAACTTCAAACGAAATAGAATCCACGGCAGTAAAATTGCCGAAACGTTTGGTAAGGTTTTTTGTTTTGATTACCGGCATAGAATAGTGGTTATTGGTTAATTAATATAGTATTTTTTTTAGAAAAAGCGTCATCAGCGTGTATATATATTTTTTGGCAAAATAAGCTATTTTTGCAAACTATTTTTATTATTTTTCAAAAAACATACAACTAGACCATTTTCAAACCTATTCACACTAACTTAAGCCTTAAACTTTGAACCATTAACTCTGAATCTTGAAAAACAGAATCGTACTTGTTGGCTATTCCGGAGCTGGAAAATCTACTATTGCTAGAAAAATTGCAAACTATTTCAGTTTTTCAGTGTTAGATACTGATATGATGTTGGAAGAGAAATACCACATTTCTGTTTATGATACTTTTGAGAAATATGGCGAGGAGGTTTTCAGGCAGTTAGAGTATAAAATTTTATTAGAGGCGCTGCAACAGAAAAATGTAGTAATCGCTACTGGTGGCGGCGCCCCCTGCTTTTTCGATGCAATGAAACGGATAAATGAAACGGCACTGTCAATTTATATAGAAATGGATCCCAAATCATTAGCACAAAGATTGAGGTATGCCAAAGTTACGCGCCCTCTTACCATAAACAAGACTGCAGAGGAACTGCTATCTTTCGTAACAGAACAGTTGGAAGTACGATCCTCTATTTACAAACAGGCGAAATTGACAGTTAAAGGGGAAGATTTGGATTTTGGGGAATTGATTAGGTTATTAATTAATTATTAATTAATTATTACCATTGCTTCATTCATTGCCGTCATTCATTGCCTTCATTCATTGCTTCATTCATTGCCGTCAGTTTAAACTGACGGCAACAGGAAAAAATAGCTTTAGCCAAAATCATCTTTGATCAATTGAAAACCATATTTGTTAATAAATTCTTCTGTCTCTTCTGAAAATGTTTTTTTTGAATGATGATTTTCTTGATTCTTAATGTACTTGATAACATTTGGAACATGAGATTCGCTTATAGAAACAGCAAAATAATCATCTTGCCACATAAAATTATTTTGGATAATATTGTTTTTGTTTATCCAATAAGAAGATTCTCCTTTTATCAAATGACTGACTTGTGCAATTGATTGCTCCCTCCCTAATGATATTAAACAATGAAGATGATCATTATACCCATTAATCCCTTTTAAAAAAATATTTTTTTTCTTACAATTTTGTAAAATATGTAAACAAACTTTTTCACGAACATCATTGATTAGAAACGGTATTCGTTTTTTTGTACTAAATACTAAATGAACCCAAATTCTTACAAATGACATATTTATTATTATTAAATTGTTATTTTTTCAGTTGGTTGAAGGCAACTGTCATGCAAATATACATTCTAACTTACCTTTTGTCAAGGGGAAAAATGAATTATTAAGAATTTTTAACTAAAAAGGCCGTTGGCTGAAGCCGGTTTTATGTTGCCGTTGGCTTCAGCCAACGGCAACATAATCAAATCTTTAGATATTAAAAGCTAACCATTTATAAATCTTATCATTTCTCCTTACTAACTCCGGAATGGGAATGGAACAAGAGTCCCCTTTTACAGCCTGATTTACACATTCTAATTCCACTCTTATCTCTTTAACATTCACATCAATAACCCCTGTGGTTGGACCAAACACCATAACTTCATCGCCCACAGAGATTTCGTTGGTTTCTATAAAGATTTCGGCAACTTGCAGTTTGGAGAAGTAGTTGGTTACTTTCCCTACGTATTGCTTTGTACGTGTGGCTTGTGAGCCGTAGTTTTGCGTCCATTCGCCTACTTTTTGTCCTAAATAGTAGCCGTCCCAAAAATCGCGGTTGTAAACGCTGCGCAGGCGGGCAGTCCACTCCTCAATTTTTTCTTTAGTATAAGTTTGGTTTTGAATTGCTTCAATGGCTTCGTGGTAGCATTGGGTTACCATTTTCACATATTCGGGAGAGCGACCGCGCCCTTCAATTTTCATGACCGTAACTCCGGCATCCAAAATTTTATCCAAAAAACCAATTGTACACAAATCTTTGGGTGACATTATATATTGGTTTTCAACAGATAGTTCAATTTCAGAATCTATATCTTTTACTTGGTAACCCCTTCGGCAGGGTTGCAGGCATGCCCCGCGGTTTGCCGAGTAGTTGAAATTATCCAAACTGATGTAGCATTTTCCGGAAACCGCCATACAGAGCGCCCCGTGAATAAACATCTCTACTTTAATAATCTCCCCTTTAGGTCCACAAATCTTCTCTTCCTGAATCTGTTTCACAATTTGCTTTACATCTTTGAGTTCAGTTTCCCGCGCCATCACAATCACATCGGCAAATTGGGCGTAAAATTTCACGGCTTCAATGTTGGTAATGTTACATTGAGTAGAGATATGGATTTCAAAGCCAATCTGTTTACAATAGTTCATCACCGCCATATCGGAGGCAATAATGGCAGAGATACCGCATTTTTTTGCCACATCTAATAAAAGATGCATATCCTCAATTTCGCGATTATAAATGACCGTATTCACGGTTAGATAGGACAAAACGCTGTTTTCTTTGCAGATTTGCGCAATTTTTTCAAGATCTTCGAGCGTAAAGTTTGCGGATGAGCGGGCGCGCATATTCATCTCTCCCACGCCAAAATACACAGAGTTCGCGCCCGCCTGAATGGCAGCCATCAACCCCTCGTAAGAACCGACCGGAGACATGATTTCAATGGGTGAGGTATTATTAACTCTCATTATTCTTTATTAAACATAGTTTAGTTTTCTTTTTGCCATCATCAATAATTACTACATACCTGCCCTTAGGATAATTGCTTATATCTATATGTATCTTTACCTCACTGGTTGAATCTCTTTTCATTTCTTTTCCTCCACTATTCTTAACGGTAATAATGCGTTGATTAATTGTAAAAAATTCTAAAGTAATAATATCAGATGCTGGATTTGGAAACATAACAACATCTGATACAGTATCTTCAGAAGTTTCATTGTTATTACAATAGCCTAAACGAAATCCTTCACGATCTCTTAAAACACAAAAACAATGATTTTCGTTTTTATTTTTGCACGATATCAATAAAGTCGATACAATCAATGCAGTAATTATTAATCTAGGAAGATTTTTTTTCATATAAGTAAATTATGCTGCAAAAAAATGAAATAATTTCTAAAATCAATTCATTTTGAAAAATTTGTTTAGAGTAGCACAAAGCCCCATGACTTCGGCATGGGACTTTTTATGAATGAGTATAAATTAGTAGTGTTGCGTTAAAATTTTAAAATTGTTCATAATATTATTGATATATAAAAATGAGACCTTTGCAAAACAGAGTTAGTCTAATTTCTTCTTAATTTTTCTTTTATTTTTTTGATTTTTCGAGTTTTAGTTTTCATTTTTATATCAATTTTTACTTTAGAGTGCCTTTTTC
>JAITUN010000304.1 GCA_031286285.1 Bacteroidales bacterium
GACCCCGTAACAAATTTAGCAGCTGCTTATGATGTAAATTGTCAAGCGATACTAACTTGGGATGAACCGGAAGCATTAGGATTAACAGGTTCGATGACGTTGTGGGATAACACTGATATTGGTATAGGAAGCGAAGGATTAATTTCCAGCTATTGGTCGGGAAATAATAACTGGGTTATTGTTGCCGACGATTTTGATGCTTCGGGTGCGTGGACTATTGAAAAGATTTATTCACAGGGATACAGTAATATCCCTTCGTCATTACCGACAAAGATGAGTGTGGTTATCTATGAAAATGCAGCCGGCAATAAACCCGGTGCGGAACTTTACCGAAATAATGCCATAGCCGTAACTGACGGCGAAGCTCCCGAAATCATTCTTCCTGAACCGTTTACATTACCCGGAGCAGGAAAATACTGGATAAGTATAGCCGGAGTTTATAACGCTTCTGTTTCTTCTTACTCATCTATTATATATTATCGTTGGAACATATATTGTGGATCAGAGAAAGTAGGCGTCAATTTTCAGTCGCATGACCCATTAAATTTGTTAGGTAAAGGGAGTGATTGGTTAGACGCCAGTGGATCGGGTGCCGCTTACTCCATGTACTTTAAAATAGAAGGCGACCCGAACGGCTCTTCGGTTTTTGCTTATAACATTTATAGAGATGGCGCTCTTGTAAAATCAAATCATCCGACACCTTATTATGTAGATGCAGAATTTGACGCATATTCAGCGCATGAATGGGAAGTAAAAGTCGTATGCGACGCTCTCGAATCAGACGCAGCAACGACATCATTGCCTTCTTGCAAAGTTCTTCTTTGTGAAAATACGGAAGAAAAGCAAATTGGAACAGGCACAACAGGAACATCTAATTTGCCATTAAATAATTCTTTTGAATATTCATATTCTCAACAAATTTACGATGCTGACGACCTGAGTGATTACATTTGCAGGGATATATCTTCTATTTCATTTTACAATATCCGCGCAACCTCTACCACTAAAAGTCCGGTAATGATTTATTTAGGAACCACCACCAAAACAGAATTTGCCTCAAATACCGATTGGGTGCCTTCATCTCAATTAGAATTGGTTTATACCGGTGATTTCACTTTTGGCGGCGCTGCCGGATGGGTTACTATTCATTTTGACGCGCCTTTTACTTATATGGGCAATAATCTTGTAGTTGCCTTTAAAAATGATGATGGCGTTTGGGGGGATAGTAACAATAATTTTTATGTTACTGAAACGGAGTCATTAAACAAATCTATGTATAACAGAAGAGACATGTTTCCGATAGATCCGGCATCTCCTCCTAATGCAACAGGAAGATTGACAAATCGTTGCAATATTAAATTTGAAATTTGTCCGGAGAGTACCGTCTGTAATCCTCCAACAAACCTGATGGCTACATATAATGTTGAATGTGAAGCAAAATTAACATGGGTGCCTGCTGTTGGCGGAGGATGTAACCCATATTATTATAACGTTTACAGAGACGGAGAGATTATTGTATCAAATATTTCGGAAACTTTTTATACCGATACGGAATTTGATGCTCTTGAAGGTCATATTTATGAAGTTAAAACAGTTTGCGGAGGCGGCGAATCCGAATCGGCAATCGTAACTTTAGACGCCTGCGATGATGGTTGTCCCAATGTAATTATCGGAACAGGTACAAATGGAAATTTAAACATGCCTGTAAACACATATTACAGCTATTCTTATGTTCAACACCTCTTTACTGCCGGAGAAATAGGAACAGCCGGAACAATTACAAAACTTGCATTTCAGTATATTGCTACGATACCTAACGTCAAAAATAATCAGGTATATTATTTGGGAAATACCACAAAAACGGTATTCGACTCTACTTCCGACTGGACTCCATTGTCCGAATTGACACAAGTATTTGAAGGCAATTTGGTTTATGATGATGCCAATAACTGGTATGTTATTGAATTTCAAACGCCGTTTGAATATACAGGATGCAATTTGGTATTGGCAGTATTGAACAATCATGGCAGTTATGCTTCCAACTACGATATCCTTACTTTTCATGTAACTGCATTAGAAACAGGTAATAATAAAACATTGCGTTATCATAAAGATAATACTCCTGCCGGACCAATTAACCCTGCTTCCGTTCCCGCAGGAACATTAGACATCAATCGTACAAACACCTTATTCCACATTTGTCCTTCCGAATCTTATCAACCCGAATCTCCCGTTGCTACGGCAGCAACCGATGTAACTTGTACTTCTTTTATTGCCAACTGGGAACCTGTTTTGGGAGCAGACAACTATTTATTGAGCGTTTATACGGAAAACGATATTTATATCCTTACCGACCAACCGACAACAAATGTAACTTCATATACGGTCAATGGTTTAACTTCCGGAATAACCTATTATTATTATCTTAAAACCATAACTACATGTTATACAAGCGATGCATCCAACGAAATTGAAGTTGCCGTGCAACCCCTTTACACCATCACTGCCGCCGCAGGTACAAACGGCAACATCACACCTTCGGGAGTGATTACGTTAGATTGTGGCGTTACCGAACAAACCTTCACCTTTGCTCCCGACGGCGAATGTTACGAAATTGACGAAGTATTGATTGACAACGAAAATGACGCAACAGCCGTAGAAAACGGATACTACACCTTTGAAGATATATCAGCA
>JAITUN010000326.1 GCA_031286285.1 Bacteroidales bacterium
CAACGCTTTAGAACTCCAAAGGAGTTGCTAAAGAAAAATCCAATCGAAATTTTGGAACACGCCATAAAAGGGATGTTGCCTAAAAACAAGTTAGGTGCGCAATTATACCGCAATCTGTACGTGTATGTAGGTCCAAATCACCCGCATGAAGGACAAACCCCTAAAACCATTAACATTAACGAAATTAAGTAATTATTATGGAAATTATCAATACATTAGGAAGAAGAAAAACTGCTATTGCGCGAATTTATATTAAAAAGGGAAGCGGTAATATTTTGGTTAACGAGCGAGATTATAAAGAGTATTTTCCTTTAGCTACCTTACAATATGTAATTACTCAACCGCTCGTTTTAGCTGAAGTAGAAGGACAGTATGATATTAAAGTGAATATGGATGGAGGTGGAATTGCAGGACAAGCAGAAGCATTACGCTTAGCGATATCCAGAGCTTTAGTAAAAATTAATCCAGAATATCGCCCTGTATTAAAAGTAAAAGGGCTTCTCCGAAGAGATCCTCGTATGGTAGAACGTAAAAAACCCGGACAACCGAAAGCACGCAAGAGATTCCAATTCTCTAAACGTTAATAGAAAGAAATTTGATAAAAGTTTGAAGCTCGAATAATTTATACCTTATAATACTTTCATTTCGAGCGAAGCGAGAAACCTTGAACTATAAACTATTATTTTTAAAATCAAAAATCAATAATAACCCTGTTTAGTATCAAAATTATCAAGACCTAAAAAAGCTACTTAATAATTGAATTAATGAACGTAAACAACAAAAAAAACATGCTAAAAGTAACCTTTGAAGAATTATTGGATGCCGGCTGTCATTTCGGGCATCTTAGAAGAAAATGGAACCCCGCCATGGCGCAGTACATTTTCATGGAAAAGAATGGAATTCATATTCTTGACCTAAATAAAACCTTGGTAAAACTGGAAGAGGCTTGTGCAGCTGCCAAGCAAATTTCTAAATCCGGTCGTAAAATCTTGTTTGTTGCAACAAAAAAACAGGCAAAAGAAACAATCGCAGAATTTGCAAAATCTGTAAATATGCCTTATGTTACAGAGCGATGGCCAGGAGGTATGCTTACCAACTTTTTTACTATTCGTAAAGCAGTAAAAAAAATGAGCGATATTGACAAATTGATGGGCAGTGTACAGTTTGAAAATTTAGCCAAAAGAGAAAAACTACAAATCCAACGTGAAAGAGCCAAATTGGAAAAGAATTTAGGCTCTATCTCAGATCTGTCACGCCTCCCCGCAGCAGTTTTTATCATTGATATTTTGAAAGAACATATAGCTGTTGCAGAAGCAAGACGATTAAATATTACTACATTTGCAATTGTGGATACAAACTCAAATCCTAATTTGGTAGATTTCCCTATTCCTGCAAACGATGATGCTTCAAAATCTATCGCAGTTATTGTTAAAGCAATATGCCAGGCAATTATGGAAGGTGCAGAAGAAAGAAAGTTAGATAAAGAGGCTCAGGAAGAGGATGGAGGAGATGATATGGTTAGTGTAGAAATCGTTATGGAAGCAGAAGAAGAACAATCAGCAGAAGAAACAGAAGAAATTAAAGCTGTTAAAAAAGTAAAGGATGTTGCTTCTGACGATGGAACACCTGCTAAAAGAAAACGTATCCCTACAAAAAAAACTCCTCCTAAAAAATAATTAATCTAAAGTTTAACAATTTAAATATTATTGATATGGCAATAACTGCTGCTGATGTAAACAAATTAAGACAAATGACCGGTTCGGGCATGATGGATTGTAAAAATGCCCTCGTAGAAGCTAATGGCGATTTTGATGCCGCTATTGACATCCTCCGTAAAAAAGGTCAGAAAGTGGCTGCTAAACGCGCAGACCGCGCATCAAATCAAGGTCGTGTAGTAGCTAAAATTAACAATGACCATAATTTCGCTGCAATCGTTGTGGTAAGTTGTGAAACAGATTTCGTAGCTAAAAACATTGAATTCATTGCTTTTGCAGATTCAATTATGGATACTGCTATGACAAAAAAAATCAAAACCCGCGAAGAACTGCTAACACAAAAAATCAATGGTATTACTATTGAGGAAATGCTCATTGAAATGACAGGTAAAACCGGAGAAAAAACAGAACTTCCTGCTTACGAGGTCATTGAAGCTCCTTGTGTTTCAGCTTACAACCACACTGGAAATCTGTTGGCAACAATTGCTGGATTTACAGTTGGAGGAGAAAAAGTGTATGAAGCTGCTCATAACATAGCTATGCAAATTGCTGCTATGAACCCACTTGCTGTGAATCCTAATCAAATTCCAAAAGCCACTATTGACCACGAATTGGAATTAGCTCGTGAAATGACACGCCAAGAAGGCAAACCTGAAAATATGATTGAAAAAATTGCAGAAGGAAAACTGAACAAGTTCTTTAAAGAAAATACTTTGTTGAGTCAGGAATTTATTCGCGACAGTAAGCTTACTGTTGCAGATTACCTTAAACAAACTGACGACAACCTAACTTGTAGCTGCTTTCACAGGCTACAATTAGGAGCGTAAGTTTGAATTGTTGTTTTCATTGGAAAGCCGAAGGTAATTCTTCGGCTTTTTTTACTCTTTTCATTTAATCCAGCGGCTCAGTATGAATATTGATTTGCGTTCGGCTGCCAAATGCTTCACGGAGGCGACGAGAGAGCGCTCCGGAAATATTATGAGCCTGCACCAAAGAGATGGTATTGTCTAATTGAATATGCACATCTATCACATAAATTTCACCAATATTGCGGGTGCGAAGTTTGTGAAAACTCTTTATCTCTTTGTCTTCCATAATTACCGATTCAATTTTAAGAACAACCTTTTTAGGCAAAGATGCCTCCATCAGTTCCTGAACACTGGGCATAGACAACTCTATAGCGGTTTTCATAATAAAAAAACTCACAATCACACAGGCTATGGGGTCTAAAATTACCCATTTTTCGCCTAAGAAAATGGCGCCCGCAATTCCAATGGTAACTCCAATGGAAGAAAACGCATCCGACCGGTGGTGCCACGCATTGGCAATTACTGAATTGCTGTTTATCTGCTTCCCAACTATTTTTGTGTATTGAAATAGCGCTTCTTTAAAAATAATGGAGATCAACGCCGCCCAAAATGCTATAATATGTGGGCTTGGCAAAATTTCCCCTTTGATTACTGAAAAAATTTTGCTCGTTCCATTGTAAAAGATCCCCAACCCCACAAAAAAAAGCATCAACGCTATAAGAAAAGTTGAAAAGGTTTCAAACTTGCCATGCCCGTAAGGATGTTTTTCATCCTTTTCAGAATCGGAAATCCGAAAAAAGACAAGAACGATGAGATCGGTAACTAAGTCGCTTAGAGAATGTATCCCGTCTGCAATCATGGCAGAGCTCTTTCCAAAAACTCCCGCCAAAACTTTTCCTATTGTTAATATTACATTGATAACAAAACCTATCCAGGTTACTTGTTGTGCTTTTTGGGTTCTTGTTTTTGTCATAAACTATTCAGTAAAAAGTGTGCGAAAATAGTATTTTTCTATTGCAAAGACCTTAGGTAATTTGCTCCTATATATTAATAGTCCCTTTACATTCCGGATATCCCGAACATCCCCAAAACTCTTTTCCTTTATTCTTACCTGTAGTTGCTTTCCGAAGCGTCATTGGTTTTTCACAAATTGGGCAAGTAGGAGCATTTTCTTTTATTGCCTTTGCTTCTGTACGAATTTGTGTTAATTTTTCACGAAAACCTCCTTTTTCTCCAAAAGTTTCAATTTGCATCTGTAACTGTCCAATAAGCATTTTAATAGTTCTTCTTATTAAGATAATTAAGCAATTAGCCATCACTACCGAATCGTCTGAATGCAACCAACGGTCGAATTTGCTCTGCTGTTTCAATAGATGCACGCAAGAATCAAACACCCAATCATCCTTATAGATAGGTCTGTCCAACCAAACCTCAAAAACTGCTTTTGCTTCCACGGACTTCATATGCCAAGGCACGAGTCCTCTCCGTAAAAGCCAATCTTCGTAATCACTAACCAATTCATTTAAACTTGCGCGAGCCACATCGGTAAGTTTCATTTCAGTTTCCTTTGAGGTTGCGGAACGTGCCGAACCTTCCACAATATTTACTTTTCCTGAACGTGCTGCCTGAGTCATTTGGTCGTATTGCCTGCCGGTCGGGTCAAGTTTACGAGTAAGGAATTTCTCGCAAAAACGAAAAGTGGCAAATTGCACAATACTTGCCAAAACCCACGAATCTAAAAGACGATAACCTGCAGTAGTATCTAATGTTGTCATAAGTGTTAGTTGTTAGTTGTTAGTTGTTAGTTGTTTGTGTTTGAATTGATTCAATTCAATTAAAGTCGATTTAATTCGATTTATGTCGATTTGATTCGATTTAAATCGATTTCATATTGGACTGAGCACATTTGCCTTAAATTGTAGCCGTTTTTGTCTATTTGAAAGGCGCCGTAAGTGGGTTGTAGCGCTTTCTGTGGGCAATTATAAACACATCCCAAACACATATCGCACCGATTACCGAATGTTGGCTTGGAATGCAAATCTGTTGGGAGTTGATTCTCCATTGAAATATTGGAAGAACAGCAGTTTTTGGAACAGAGTCCACAGCCTGTACAAGTATCCAAAACTTTTATTCTGCTCCCGAATTTGTGTGTTACTCTTTTTTCTAACTCTCCCAGCGCAGAAATCAAATAATCGATCCAGTAGATTACCTGTCTTCCTCTTTTTTCAGAGATTAAATCTTGCGAAATCTCCTCAATCTTGTTTGGAAGTTTAGAAAGAATAGAAATACATTTCTCTTTATTAGGAACTTTCATCCAATTGTTGGGCATCCGCACCATTGCTTCGTAAATCACATTAAAACCACTTTTTTTCAACAACTTAACAGTTTTATGTCGGGAGGCTGTGTTGCTCATCACGTCGCCACCGCCCGAGACAGCAATTACCGCTGCCTTGCAATGATTGCCCTTCAAATGGTTTACCCATTCATAAATCGGCTTGGGCGCATTGAAAGAGTGTATCGGAAAAACCAACACATAATAATCGGCAGTATTTTCTTTAACACCTTCTATTTTATCTCTTATTATTCTGTTAACCACAACACTAATGTCGTTGTTTTTTAATTTTTCCGCTATCATTTCTGCTACTAATTTAGAGCCTCCGGTACCGGTGTAGTAATCAATTTGGATCTGTTTCATTTATTTTTTATTTTTTTAAGTCAATTTCATTTTTTTTTATTAACCACAAAGGACACGAAGTCACACAAAGGGGCACAAAGAAAATATGTTTTTTGGTTATTCTTTGTGCGCCTTTGTGAATACCCTTTGTGCGCCTTTGTGGTAAAAAGATAACTTTTCATACGTGGAACTAACTATTATATACTCTTTTTCCTCAAAACTGCAAACACCGTCATCGCTCCTGCCGCTGCCAACGCCATTACCGAGCCAAAAAAGAAGGGTGCGCCGGAACTTACCTTGTCGTAAAGCAGTCCTGCTATCAAACTGGCTGGCAAGAGCGTAATTCCAAGCACGGCGTGGTAAATTCCATAGCCGGTGCCACGCAAATCTTTACTCACAATATCGGAGATCATCGCCCTTTGGCTACCGTCCACCAATGCGCTGTACAATCCGTACATCGCAAACAGCCCAATGAAAATTGAGATGCTGTTGAATCTTCCGAACATAAAATAGGTAAGTGCGTAAATCAGAAATCCGGCAATGATCAAACGTTCACGCCCAATTTTGTCGGACAGTTTTCCAATGGGGATAGCAAAAAGCACCGACACCACATTGAAAATCATATAAAGGAACGGGATATAGGCTTTGTTAACTCCTGTTTCGGTTGTTTTTACCAACAACAGTGCATCGGCGGAGTTGCCCATCGTGAACAGGAAAACAATACACAGAAAAAAGTAAAACTCTTTGGGCAAACGTTTCAGCGAGACTATCTTGGCATCGTTTTTTACCGCTTTTGCTTCCTTAATAAAAACGGCTATTGAAAGAACGCCCAACAGTGCAGGAATGGTGGCAATGAGAAAGATATAGGAATATTTCTGCGGGAAGAGCGAGAGTATGAGGAAGGCGCACAGCGGTCCCACAATAGCGCCACTGTTGTCCATCGCTTTGTGAAACCCGAAATTTTTGCCCGCATCTTTTTGGGTAACAGAGCCACTAATTAAACTGTCTCGTGGGGCTGCCCGCAACCCTTTTCCAATCCGTTCAAAAAACCTGTAAAACAACACTTGAACCGGAATGCGCACCAACGAGTAGAGTGGCGTTACCAATGCTGTAATGCCGTACCCAATCAACATAAAGGGCTTGTTTTTCCCTATCTTGTCGCTCCAATACCCCGACAGCGCTTTAATGAGCGAGGCAGTACTTTCCGCAACCCCTTCAATTAGCGAAATAGTGGTTTTAGAAGCGCCAATAGACATGAGAAACAGCGGCATCACACTATAAACCATCTTTGTAGAGGTGTCGGTAAAAAAACTGGTCAATCCTGTAAAAAAGACATTTCGCTCTAAGCCGAAGAATTTACGTTTTGTAGGTTTTTCTTGCATGAAAATTCTAATTTCTAAATCAAATATTTATCAGATCCACAAGCCTCAAAAAATAGTCTGTACTCCAAATATCCATCTCTGCCGGGTTTTTAATAAAAGGACGAACGTCGTTTATTACTGCATTTATATCTGTTTTAATAATACGTTCTTTCAAAAGGTTTTTAAAATACTCTATAGAAAAACGGTCTTCTTCAATTGCATTAATCTGTTTTGTTCGTTGTTGCAAATGCTCAAAATTCAGGGCGATATTTTTTCGTACATACCATTCAAAGTCGTACCAGTCACGTCCTTTTACCCTATTTTTCCAGTTTCTGAACAGTAAGGCGTGCATTTTCCCGGCATACAAATCGGGGAGTTTGTAACAACGTACCATAAAAGAAAAAGGCAACATCAGCAATTTGTATTCGGTGTTAAAACCGAGAGGAGGCTGAGTGTCAACTTCAATTTTGATTTTCACACTCTTTTCGGTAGAAAACTGTAAATTGTAGATTTCTGTTGTGTCTTTCAAAAATGCCGACTCTACGTTAACTTGCGTAATTTTCTTTTTTTTAGTAATCGTAACCTCTCGCCCAACAGATTTAAATTCATCAATTATCGCATCAAAATAATCTTCTAATTGAAATGTGTCATCTGTTTGTATCAGAGAAAAATCCATATCTTCTGAAAATCTTTGCATTCCATAAAATATCCTCAGGCAAGTTCCTCCGTAAAATGCAGCTTTGTCGAAAAAACCGCCGCGATACAAGCCTGCCAGTGTAATCTCCTGTATTACTTCATGCAGGGCATTCGTTCTGTCGTTTTTTGTTTGAATTTCATAACGAGAAAGCATATTCTCAAAAATGGGGTTACTATTCATATTCGGAAATTAATTTTAAGTGTGCTATTTTTTATCCATTAAGATTAATTTGCTTTTCAATCATAAAAATCATACGAAATCACAGTTCAGACAAAAATCTCAATAACATTGTTAATTCTCTCTTTTTCTTTCCTGTATCAATACATTTCTTAAATATTTCAGTATCAATATTTCTCAAAATAGAAAAATCAATTCTCAACTCTTCTTCTAAATATTCGTTCATGGCTTTCACAGACTGTAAACGTAAATTGTTTTTTGCTAAAAGTAGATCACAAATTGCTTTTTCCGGTGTTGCAATTAAAAAAGAATATTCATTTTCAACGGTTTGTTGACTAATTCCTATTGAAAAATAATCATGAGGAACAGTAACATATTCAAAAACACCAACAGCATTATCAAATCGCTTTGCTCGTTTGAAAGTGGCTGAGCGTACTGAATAAACTCTTTCGGGTATCAAACCGTAAAATGCCAAAGCCGTCTCAAACGAGATATAAGATGGTCCGTACAAATGGTTTGCAATCAATTCTACAGACAGCGGTTTGCGGCTTATTTTACTCGAAACAACATACAACCCTTTTTTCAAACGTATAAGTTCATTCCGCTTTTCCATCGTTGCAATTTTATTCCGTTGAAACTTATACTTATCTGTAATGCTGTAAAGCACAGCATTGTCAATAGGTATATTTCCAAACTGTTCAAGCATATTCATTTTATTGTTTTTTCGTAAAACGCCGCGAAAATAGTAAAATATTCATAGTATGTTGAAAAAAAATCAACAATCTATACAAAAAATAATAATTTCCTACACTTATCTGTGTCAATCTGCGAAAATCTGCGGATCGTAACCGTTCCGAAACTTTTTTGTAATACATACTTATTATACTTTCCATATTTTTGCACCCAAAATAGAAACTATGTCAGATAAAATACTTATTGTTGATGACGACCGGAACATTTGCGAAATTCTTGAGTTTAATTTATGCAATGAAGGGTATCAGGTTGAATGCGCTTATTCTGCAGAGGAGGCGCTAAAAAAATTAACCCCGCATTATTCCTTAATTTTGTTGGATGTAATGATGGGCGGGATCTCCGGATACAAAATGGCTGAGAAATTGCGCAAAGAGAACAACCTTATCCCGATTATTTTCCTTACCGCAAAAGATACCGAAAATGATATGCTTACCGGTTTTTCTGTGGGCGGTGATGACTATATTTCCAAACCGTTCTCTATTAAAGAGGTGATTGCCCGCGTGAAGGCTATCCTAAAAAGAACGAAAACCGTTGAGAAAAAAGAGCATTTTACACAGCCTGGTCAGATTATATATAACAATATTATTATTGATTTGGAGGCAAAAGAACTTCTTATAGATAACAAGCGGATTATCCTTACGAAAACAGAATTTGAACTTCTGACTCTGTTAGCCAAAAACCCCGACAAAATTCTTTCCCGCGAAGACATTATTGAGATTGTTTGGCACGAAACCCCGTTCATTACCGAAAGAACTGTGGATGTACACATTACTCGTTTAAGAAAAAAAATGGGGAAATATGCTTCTGTTATTGTAAACCGATCCGGATACGGATATAAATTTGATACCGATGAAATTAGCCTATAAACAAAAACTATTTCTTTACCTGTTTCTAATTTTTGCGCTCTTTACAGTTGGCGTTGTAATTTTTGAGCGTACCAGAGAGGTTAGATTCAAAACAGATGCCATAAAAGAGAAATTAGATCTCTATACCGAAATCCTTAACGCTCAATTATCTGAAAATAGCGCTGCCAATTTAGATAGTTTGATTTTTCTTTTCCCTGATAATATTAGAGTTACGCTCATTGACAAAAATGGCTATGTGCGTTTTGATAATGCCATTTCGGAAATCTCCTCTTTAGAAAACCACTTCAAACGTCCTGAAATTATAAAGGCAAAAGAGAGCGGAAATGGTATGGATATCAGGATTTCAAGTTCTAACAATATTAAATACTTGTATTACGCTAAAAAAATAAAAGACAACTATATTCGGGTAGCGCTCCCTTATAACATTCAAACTCAAAATTTTTTAAAAGCAGATAACCTGTTTCTTTACTTTATTATAGCCCTGTTTTTTTCTATGTTATTGTTAATACATTTGGTTACGGAAAGTTTTGGAAAATCGGTTAAACATTTTAAAGACCATCAATATCGTCAGGAGATTACGGGCAACATAGCCCATGAATTGCGCACGCCGGTTACCAGCATTCGCGGCTATTTAGAGACAGTGTTGGAAAAAAATTTGGATAGCGAAAAAGAGCAGTATTTTATCAGTCAGGCATACAACCAAACCATAGTACTTTCTGAACTGATTCGGGATATGAGTTTGATTACGAAGATAGAGGAAGCCCCCAATACGTTTCAACTCAGTTCGGTTTCTATTAACGAATTGCTCAAAGGATTAAGGAACGACCTTCAAGTAGTGTTGAAAGAGAAAGGGATGGAGATGGAATGGGATCTGCCCGAAAATCTTGTGGTTTATGGTAATCAAAACCTGCTTTATTCTATTTTTCGCAATCTGATGGACAACGTTAT
>JAITUN010000003.1 GCA_031286285.1 Bacteroidales bacterium
AACAGCAACGGGGATATGGCTGAAGAGTATTTTTTCAACACCCTAAATAGAGACAAAAAATTTGCGAATGAAACTTTTGATAGAATGAAACGAAATGTTTCCTACGATGAAAATGACGAGGAAATTGAGTGTGATATACTTATGATCAATGGAAAAAGTACGGTATTGATTGAGGTAAAGTACAATGCAAGAGTTAAAAACATTAAGATTGAAGACCTTATTGCTCGTGCAAACGTTTTAAAACAAATCGAAATGCATAAAGATCATAATATCTATTTGGGGGTTGCAGCGATGTCGTTCAATAAAAAGTTGGCGAAAGAACTCCGGCAAGCCGGAATCGCCACCATACATCATACAGGAAAGAAAATGGTGCTGTATGATAAAGAGGTGAAGGTGTTTTAAATTTAAAAATTTAAAAATTTAAAGATTTAAAATTTTTACCGCAAAGGACACAAAGGGTTTACGCAAAGAACGCAAAGAGATAACCCGTTAAATTAAAATCTCTGCGCCCTTTGCGGTTAATCTTTGCGGTCTTTGCGGTAAAAAATCATATAAAGCACAGTTCTGACATTTGTGAGTCATAAAAAGCAGAATGAAGTACAACTTATATATATCTGGATTTTGTATAGAAAAATCGGTGCAAGAACGGTAAAAAAACTAATTTTGCACCCCAAATAGTAATCTCCAATGCACAAAATAATCATTGTTGACAAGGCTAAGCGGTCGCCACTACTCTTTCACCACCTTTCTCACCACTTCCCCTGCTTCCGTGCGGATTTTCACAACGTAAATTCCTGCCGAAAGGTGGGAGATATCCAATACCACCCCGTCAGCCTGCGGCTGCCACCCCTCCATAAATGGAGGGGAATTTCCGCCGTCATTCCGAGCGCAGCAAGGAACCTCGTACTTCCTGCCAACCATATCAAACACCTCCATACTCACTACTCTATACTCACTACTCACTACTAATTCCCCTGTCGTTGGGTTCGGGTAAATTGTCAATTGTCCATTATCAATTGTCAATTCTTCTATGCCTACACCATCCTCAATTTTTATTGCTAATGCTTTCGTGGCGTTGCCTGCACTGTTCGTGGCTTGGACTGTAAAATTAAATGTACCTATTGCAGACGGTGTGCCGGAAATTGCGCCACCGGAATATAGTGTTAATCCCGTTGGTAGATTTCCACTTGCCAACGCCCATGAAATAGGCGCTGTGCCGGTGGCTTCTAATTGTGCATTGTATGCTGTGCCGGTTTTTCCGTTGGGCAATGTAGTGGTGGTAATAGTAGGTTTTACTGCTGAAGTGGTTATTACAATGCTCAGCGCTTTGGTATCATTGCCCACGCTGTTGGTGGCTTTTACAGTAAAGTTGGAAGTTCCGGCAGATGTAGGAGTTCCTGATATTGCACCCGCTGCGGATAGGTTTAGTCCTGCAGGTAGCGTTCCACTTTGCAGCGACCACGTTATTGGCGTGGTACCGGTAGCAGTTAGTGTTTGATTGTATGCCGTACCGGTTACGCCGCCCTGAAGCGTGGTGGTGGTGATGATAGGCGCCGTTGCTGAAGCGGTTATCGTAATAGATAAGGGCTTTGTATTGTTGCCTGCGCTGTTTTCTGCCTTTACAGTAAAGTTAGATGTCCCTGCTACTGTTGGTGTCCCTGAAATGAGTCCTGCTGATGAAAGTGTTAAACCGGTGGGTAATGAGCCGCTTACCAACGACCACGTTATAGGTGCGGTACCGGTGGCTTCCAATTGTGCGCTGTATGCCGTACCGGTTTTTCCGGCGGGAAGCGAAGTTGTAGTAATGGTGGGCGCTACCGGAGCAGTAGTTATAGCAATAGACAAACTTTTGGTATCACTACCCGTGCTATTAGTGGCTTTCACCGTGAAATTAGAAGTACCTGCGGTGGTGGGTGTACCTGAAATTACTCCCGCTGCCGAAAGCGTTAACCCATTGGGCAAGTTGCCACTTTCCAACGACCAAGTTATGGGTGTGGGACCGGTGGCTGAAAGTTGTGCACTATATGCCGTACCGGTTACACCGCCCGGTAGCGTGGTGGTAGTAATGGTGGGTGGTGTGGATAGAATAAGATGTTCCGGCATATCAACTAAATTGCCGAATAAACCGGGCAGTTTTCCGTTTTGTGTTATCCAACCTCCTGCCGTTGTAAAGCGACCTCCAAGCGTACCATCTGCATGGATGTTGATTTTGGAAATATCCGCACCATTTTGGGTTGTTGCACCGATAGGACTCCATAGTGGCTCATCATTAGCATTTAACATGCCTTCAAATGCTATATTGTTAGAGGCAGTACTCGAATTACTTCCTATGACACGCCCAATATTTGCACCTGTTCCACTTACTTTTGGATTCAATGCAGCACAGTTGTTTGTAGTAGCAGAATTACTCCCTACAACTCCTCCAATAACACCTGTTCCGCTTACATTTCCTATTGCATAGCAGTTGTTTACTGTACTGTTAGTCGAAAGCAGTCCTACCACTCCTCCAACAGAATAAACTCCGGATACATTTCCTGTTGAGTAACAATTGGTTACCATACTATTATTTCCCGCTTGCCCCACAACACCTCCAACAGATCCTGTTATAGAAGATTCCCCGGTTATATTTCCTGTTGTATAGCAGTTAAGAATGTTGCTTGAAGAGCTATAACCCACTACGCCTCCTACATTAGCTTTACCAACGATATTTATTCCCTCTACTCCAACGTTTTTGATATTTCCATTAGAAACAGATCCAAATAATCCTATTTGACTATCATCCGGGGCGTTTATAAAAAGATTGCTTATTATTTGACCGTCGCCATCAAAAGTTCCGGAGAAATTGGCGGACAATGATATTCCAATCGGAATCCAACCTTTTCCACTGTTGAAATTTGCTCCATAGTCGGAGAGATCTATATCGTTGCCGAGTTTATAATATTTATTGTTATAAGTAGTATTATTAGCATTTACTAACGTAGCCAACTGCTCTAACTGGACGGGAATTGTAATTATATAAGGATCATTTTCTGTACCACTTCCAAAAAGATAGTCTATAGTTATTGACAAATTTTTAGTACTGTTACCCCATACATTGGTGGCTTTCACTGTAAAAGTCTTTTCACCCGGAACGGTAGGTGTACCGGATATTACTCCCGCTGTTGAAAGCGTTAACCCTGTGGGCAAACTGCCACTTGCCAACGTCCATGTAATAGGCGTTGTACCAGTGGCGGTAAGTTGCTGACTGTATGCCGTTCCTAAAAGACCGTTAGGCAAAGTTGTGGTGGTAATTATTGGAGTTGTACCGTTTATGGTTATGCTCAATGCTTTTGTATCGTAACCAAAATTATTAGTAGCTCTAACAGTAAAATTATATGTTCCTTCTGTGGTTGGTGTACCTGAAATTACCCCTGCTGCCGAAAGAGATAACCCGGCAGGCAGGCTACCACTTTCCATACTCCAAGTAATAGGTATGAAACCGATAGCAGTAAGTATTTGATTGTAGACAATTTCAACAGTACCAGCTGGCAACGTTGTAGCGGTAATGGTAGGCGGCGCTTCCACTGTGGTGCTAAAACGCAACTGCGCAGGACTATTCACATTAAGACCCGCATTAGGGAAACCGCTCACTGGAGCTAATGTAAAGTAGGCTGAAGTTGTAATGCCCGATGTTGCCTGTATGAGCACATAGTTTTCTTGAGCGTTCGATGTAGTGATATTAAGCGTGGTCTTGTTGTTCGAAGAAAAGGAAACACCACCAAGAACGGTAAGTTTGGATGGATTAGAACCATCTAAGTTCATATTAATATTCCCGTCGTTTAAAGACAACACATTCCCGCCGGTGCCAGTACCAATGATAACATTACCTATGACCGTTAAAGTAGCAGCAGAATACATATAATAATATGCCCCCCATTTGCAACCGTTAAGTACCAATGTGCCTTCCTGGTTAGATAACGTTCCTGTTCCTGTTATAGAGTTGTTTGGATTCGTCAAGGTAAAAGTAGCAGTTCCTCTTTTGACTACTCTGCCGCCGGTTCCGGTTCCTGCAAAATGACCGTGAAAAGTACCACCTCCATCACTTGCTCCGGTATTGCCAATGGTTAATGTTCTTGATCCTAAAATTACCGTGACATTAGATGAATTAGAACTCAGGTTTTTGATTGTTTTATTTCCTGCTGAAATATCAAAAACAGTGCCACCAGCACCACTGTAATTAAAAACTATATGAGATGAACCTGAAATACTACCTGTAGCAGCCAAAACAAATGTTCCTTCATTAATAGTAGTGGCTCCTGTATAAGAATTTACTCCACTTAAAGTAAAAATGCCATATGACATTTTGATAAGACTTCCAGTTCCGGAAATACTGCCCGAATAGGTATAAGTATTACTACGATTGATAGTAAGAGTTCCATCGTTTACAACATTTCCGGGAAATGCTGCGCTTCCTCCAATAGTACCCGTTGAACCGCCATTGCCTATACGTAAAGTGCCGGCGTTAATTTTTGTTTGAAAGGTACCTGTATTATTAGCATTTAAACTCAATGTTCCTGCTCCGCTTTTAGTTAACATATAGCCTGTGCTGTGAATCGCTCCATTAATATTAACAGTAACTCCAGAAGCCACATAAACATTAACACTACTAGTAATAGTAATGTTTTGAGTAATAGTTGTATTGGAATTAAAATTTACTGTTCCTTCCCACTGTATCTGCGCCAATGCGCATAAAGGCAGAAAGCAGAAAAGGATAAAGCAAAATGTTCTAATTGATGTTTTAATGTGCTTTTTCATATTTTTTTGATTTAATTTTTATATTCATCACGTAATTTTATTGCTTGGGCAATATCTTCTAACATCATATCTATTAAATCTTTAATTAGCATCTTTGTGCCAAGATTTATGTACCGATAATAAAAAGAATCTCCAAATTGATTCAATTTTATTTTATTTTCATCATTTTTAGGATAAATAGCCCATCTATCGTATTCTTCTTTAATTCGAACTTTCTTATTTTCAAAGAAACAAAGCCAAGTTTCTTTAAAGTTTTCTACTATATTTTGAAACTCATTTGGTGTATTTTGTTTTTTTGGTGGTAAATATTCAACACCCATTCTATAACTGTCACCTTGTAATTGAACCAATAAAAAATAATCATCCTTTAATCTCAATTTAAAACCGGACAAACCTATTGAACGTGTCATTCCTGATTCAAAACGAATCATATCTTTATCATTCTGAGGTTTTGTAATGTCGCAAAAACTACTTTCTCCTATTTTCTTTTTTAGTAAAGCAATAATATTTTCGTACTTCTTTTTCAAAAACAGATCGTGTATTCTCAACTCTTTCATAAGCGTTAGTGTTTCATTATTAGAAGAATGAAAATCAAATGTATCTTCTTCATAAACAATACACGTTTTTTCAACAATAATCAGATAATCAATAAAATTAGCATAATCTTCAATCAGTGATTTATGATATACATCTTTCGTTTCAAACTTTTTAAGAAAATCATTATAACATTGATAACTTAAATGTTTCCAATTTTTGGGAAGAGTAAAACTTGGTTCTGTTAAAGAAAGCAAAATCATTCTCTTGTTTTCAGTATTGCCCGTTTCCTTATCATATCTCTCTAACTGTTCCGAATAAGGCATACTTTTTACCTTGTTTTCTACATAAATGGTAGGCCCATCTTTATAAGAGAACTGAAAATCAATGTTTCCCTCTTCTCTTTTTTGGTTAGTACAATTTTTATCATCTAACTCGAGTTTGCAAAATTCAACAATAAAAGCTCCAATTTTATCAGGATAAGTTAGTGATAGCCAATATAAAAAATTACTGTGAAACAACTCTTTTGAAGATAACGATAAGTTAAACATCGGAGATTTCTGTAAATTTTTAATGATTTTGGAAATTTCTGCCATAGTTTTTTACATTTTTGGTTAATAATATAATGACGTTGCAAATAAATAATAAAAACAATTCAAAATCAATGTTTTATAGGGGAAATGTTGCCCACTTTCGGGGGAGAAAATGCCCCGTTTTTTTAAATTTTTAAATCTACTAAGTTATAATGTATTAAATAAGGTTTTCTTTAAATTTTTAAATTTTTAAATTTTTAAATCTGAGTTATAGCAACTTCGAATAACAAGAAAAGAAATCAAATTTCATCGCTTTAGAGATATCCAACAGGAGTTTGGTATCTATAGAGGGTTTCTTCAAGAGTTTACAGAGGCTACTCCGGTCGTGATATATTTTTTCTGCCAACCACGTAATAGATCGTTTATCTTTTGCCAACTCTTCGCGAATAATGTCACCAATATGTATTAAATGGCTCATTTTTTTTCAAAACTTTTCGCAAAAATATTTCGTTTTCTTTTTTTAGGGCAAAAACTGCACGAACGGTAGAATTTTTGTCATGAATGGTAAATAAGGATTAAATTGCAAATTTTACCCCAAATTGTACAAAACCTCAAAAAAACTGCGCTAATTTGTGAAAAACTGCAGAAAAAATAGCCCAATTGCATTTTTTAACACGTTGATTATTAGAAAAATAATTTCA
>JAITUN010000288.1 GCA_031286285.1 Bacteroidales bacterium
ATGCAAGTAATTATCATGAATTTGAACCGTTAGAAGTTAAAGGTGATCCACCTACAAGAGCACCAAACCCATTTAGACGAATATTAAGCGGGATTGTATCTTTATTTTCTTCAAGTGAAAAACGTGAAAATGCTCGTCTTGTTGATGCAGAAGCATATAACAGATTAATGAATATAGAATATAATATAGATAATTATGAATTATATTTACATTTTTATTTAGAAGCGTTTACTGGAGTATTTACAGATACAATTAATTATGAATCTATAAAACAAGAGTTAAGCAATATCCAACGCGATTGTCCGGATGAGGCAGCAAAAGCAGGGCTTGAACTCTTAACGAGAATATCTAAAAAAACAGGTCTCGAACATAGTGCAACTATAGTTAAAATGGGTGATAATAGTTATCACTTGCGTAATTTTAGGGTTGGAACACAAACAAATGTTATTATTCCTGGAATCAATACACCTGAAGTAGTAAATGAATTTGGCCAATTAACACCTGATAACGTTGCAGGATATATACACACACACGTTCCTGTTCGTGGTGGTAAGCGGACCTCTTTTTCGCTTCAGGATTTTGAGACATCTTATGGTAAGCGACGCCCAATATATTTAAGATATACTGGTGATACGAGAGGACGGGTTTTTAGGCTTACACCACCTAATTCCAATGCACATAGAGTACAAATGAGGGTAGCTATTATAAGGAATAATGAACATAAATTGCCAAGTTTTTTGAGGAGCGAAAGGTTAGTAAGTGAAATTAAATAAAACTATAACTATTTCAACAAAGAGCCTAAACATGAACATGGCGAAATATTTGATATTGTTTTTGATTGTTTTTGTCTTTATTCTTCGTGAACGTGAAGGATTAGATGATTTTTTTTTGTACCATTATCGCATTTATCGCAATTGTATTTCGTATGAGATTTGTCATGTTCAAAACATATATTATCAAGCTCTTTTGAAAAAATGGCAAGCGAGCGCTGATTGGAAAGAATACGATCCAATAAATGGCGTAGCGCAGATAGCACATATGTGCAGTAGTGAAGTTTCAAATATAGCATTAAAAATAATTAATGAATATTATAGCATTGGGATGTCTGAGTTGAAAAATAATCCTGCGATGGTTGAATACGCTATTGTAGGAGAACGAAAAGAGTACGTGCTTGTACGTGTTACGACAAATTCGATGTCGAGGATGATATGGCTTTTAATATCAAAAACGAGCAAAGAGCTTTTATCTGCAGAACTTTATCATTTTTATGGATCGCTTTATTTAAACTATGTGTTACTTTTAGATGAGCTAAATTCAAGTAGCGTTGAACAACGGCAACTGTGGTCTAGCTATAATAAAAATATACATGAAAACATAGACTCTACTGCGGCTATTGCTATAGCTGTTGCAGCAGCGATAGAACACTATGATTTTGATATGCTACCTATCATGGCGAGTCTTATGGGAATATATAGAGAACATTGGATGGTTTATAATTTTCCTGTTGTAGATACTATTAGCCATGAGACTCACGAGTACTGTTACAGATACGCATATTTTATGCATACAATCAATGATATACCTGATGGGATACGTGATAGGCCAAATTGCCCGAAAGCGGTTTTGGTTTTAATTTCAAGAGAAAACGGGCAAATTTTATCTATGGCAGAGGAATTCATATTTCCTCAGGATAGGTCATTCATTTGGTGGGGAAAATGGGCTTATTGATCGTAGATAGGTATTTTGTCTATATATGAAGATAAAATCAAAGAGAATAGTTTAACAGAAGAAATGTGATTGCCGAAAATAGAATCCGTGAACAAGACATTCAAATTGATTAATTGATGAATAATTTTTTACATAAACATGATTAGCGGTGTTGTTGTAAAAACATTTTATTGAAAAAACAACATTTTTGATTTGGAAAGAATGTATATTTATTATTATGGAGTCTAAGATCTTCATACCTCCGAACAATAGTCGAAAGGGCGTAGCTTTCAAGCTTCTCTTTTTTCCACTTGTTAATTTGCCTAAAAGCGACCGGGCTTTACATGGCAATGAACACAGCTCAATGACGGAAATGCCGCATCTACAAAACATGGAGTGGGATTTTGCGGAGGGGCTAAGCCATATTACAAGAGGAACAACGGAGGCTTATTATAATTACGATGGTAGCGGAGAGCGGGTGAGAAAGGTTGTTAAGAAAAGTGGAATTACTGAGACACGGTTGTATTTGGGTGGGTTCGAGATATTTAGGAAGAAAGTAGGGGGTAATTTAGAATTAGAACGTGAAACGCTTCATATAATGGATTTTGGAAGACCGATTACAGCTAAAAGAAATGAGGAAGAGTCTAATACTAAAGATGAAATGTCGGATGAAGCGAATGGCAGAAGGCGCATTGCGGTAATAGAAACTAAAACATGGGAAAATAGTGTTTCTGTGACAAACTCGACACCACTGTTACGTTATCAATTTGATAATCATCTTGGCTCTGCTACACTTGAATTGGACGAATCGGCAAATATTATTTCGTATGAAGAATACTACCCTTACGGCGATACCAGTTATCAGGCTGGGAGAAGTATAAGCGAGGTAAGACAAAAACGTTACCGTTACACAGGTAAAGAAAAAGACGATGAAAATGGGCTTTATTATCTCAGCGCGAGATATTATAGTTCAATG
>JAITUN010000306.1 GCA_031286285.1 Bacteroidales bacterium
ATGCCCCAAATGTATGGAGGTACAGGATTACTACCGTTATTACCAAAAATTAAGGAACCATTGAATACCGAAGTTGAATTTACAGGTTTTGTAATGATAATATTTCCATCTGCTATATGTAATTTTTGACGAGGAATATCGGTACCCATCCCAATATTGCCATTGGGGGCAATCATTAATCCGCCGCCGGGTCCCTCAATGGTAAATTTGGCTTGCTCCTGTTGCTTGAAAATAATCTCTTTGGTATTGGAGGAAAGAATAGTAAATCCGTTGTTTGAATTGCTACCCGTTAAAGGAGTAGTGAGTTGTAGCAACTTTACAGGATATAAATCAAAACTGAAATTGCATATTCCCGGATCGTTATGGAAATGTAAATGCAGGGTAGATTGTGGATTGGCAACTCCAATTCCAAAACGCGAAATATTAGCTTGAAGTCTCATACGTTCAACGTTTCCGGTTTTAAAAATAAGAGGCTCGCAATCGGTAGTCCCTAAAAAATTAGATACTGAAGTTCCACTATTTCCATTGAGATTCCAATAATTAGGCAATGTTTGCGCGTTCACTCCACAAATGAGCGCACAGAGAATAATAAAAAGAATAGATTTTTTCATAATAATAATTTTTTGTGATTAATTGCTGACAATAATATTAAATCAGATAAGATAAATGTCTGTTTTTATTGAATTTTTTTGAATACAAAATTGAATTTTTTTGAATGCTTATACATTTATATAATAAAGAGTTAAGCCAATTGTCAAAAAAAATGAGGTCATTTATTCAATTTCATTGAAATTTTTATTCAATTTTATTGAATATGGTTAGCTTCTATTTATCATGATTTCTACTATAAATTGTTTTTTCTTGAGTTCCGTTGTTGTTTTCAATAGAAATTGTTTCATTAGAGATAACAATAGTAGTTATACCTGATTTTTTTCCATTTCTAAGAATCGTATTCATGCTTTTTCCAAAAATTTCACTTGTCAAGAGCACCGCCATGAATTTCAAATTCATGGTTTGCAACATGCTCTTTAATAGAGTCGGTTTCTATTGCCTCACATTCTCTTTGGGGTTTTACCAATTCAATATCAGCTTTCTTAGCAGATTTCCTCAGGCTCTTGAATATCATCAATATACTTAATATTACTGCCAGTATTCCACCAATGTTTGATATTGGTGTTAACCAGTCAAGTGACACCTCATATTCAGTTAAATAATATGAAATTAAATAGATAATTCCAAATATCAATAATCCAAATATCAATAAAATATACTTTTTCTTACGAAGCCAATTTTTAAATTTTACCTTTTTTGGGGTTAATAATTGGTTTTTTAGTTTGTTTTTTGGTAACATATTTGGTTTTTTTTTGTTTATATCTACTTTTTCATTGTTCATTTATAGTGGTTGCAAAAATAGAATTGTCTCTATCTCTTTCACCATTTTATCAATATCTCCCGCGCCCATAGTAACTAATACTTCAGGTTTATTTTTGGGTAAATAAGTAATAAGTTCCTCTTTTGTAAAGAGTTTTTTATTGCTATTTTTAATAAATGACAACAAATAATCGGAAGTTATTCCCTCAATGGGCTTTTCCCGTGCAGGGTAAATTGGGAGTAGAATAATTTCGTCTAATACCTCTAAAGCATCAGCAAATTCTTGGGCAAAATCTCGGGTTCTTGAGTATAAATGAGGTTGAAATATTCCCGTTATTGTTTTTGTAGGATAACTTTTCTTTACCGCATCCAAAAACGCCCTAATCTCTTCGGGATGGTGCGCATAGTCGTCAATATACACAAAATTATCTTGCTGAATACGAATATCAAAGCGACGTTTTACACCGGAAAAACGGGTTAAATTTTCTATATAAGTGGGTAATGAAAGAGCCAGATCTTCTTTACCACATTTCCATAGCGAAAATTCAAGGCATGCGGCAAGCGCAGCTACAGCATTAAGAACATTGTGTTTGCCGGGGAGATTAACAATGAGTGATAAATGGTTAGTGGTTAGTGGTAAATGGTTAATCGTTAAGCTAAAGGTAGTTTTGACCGGATGATATTTAATATTCGTAATTTGATAATGCGTTTTATCGGAAAAACCGTAAGTAATTTTAAGAGGGTGTGTAATTTGGTGCGCAATTTCATCATAAATTACCAATGTTCCATCAGGTTGTATTTGGTTGGCAAACAGTTGAAACGAAGTTATCAAATGCTCAAGATTACCATAAATATCTAAATGGTCTGCATCTATGGAAGTGATGATTGCCACTTGCGGATGCAGGGTCAAAAACGAGCGGTCGAATTCGTCGGCTTCTACCACCACTGTGTCAAACTCAGGTTCGCAAACAAAATTGCTGTTAAGATTTTTGGAAATACCGCCGATGAAAGCAAGAATTCTTGAGTAGTGAGTAGTGAGTAGTGAGTAGTGAGTATTATTGTTTGGCGGAATTTGCAATTCTGTCGGATTATTTAAAATCTGCGTGAGTACCGCGGTTGTAGTTGTTTTTCCGTGTGTTCCCGCAACCGCAATAGTAGGATAGTTGTTGCAAATCAATCCTAACACTTCGGAACGTTTTAGCAAGGGAATATTGTTGTCAATAAAGTACTGATATTCTTGATGGTTTTTAGGAATTGCGGGAGTATATACGGCAAGGTCAATTAGTGGTGGTATTTTGTTCGGAGCTTCATCAAAATGAATCTGCGCCCCTTCATCCATTAATTGTGCAGTAATTTCTGTTGGTGTAAGGTCATATCCATAGACTTGCTTTTTTTGAAGAAGAAAAAAACGCGCTAATGCGCTCATGCCGATGCCGCCGATCCCCAAAAAATAGACGCTGTTTATTTTATCTAATATCATTTTTCACAATCAGTTTTGCTGCATTATCAGAAGCGCCTGCATCTCCCAAAATATGGTACAAATGCTGGTATTCGTTTTTTATTGATTCAATTATGGTGTTATCATGAATAATTTTCTCAAATTCTTTTTTTAGTCTTTTTAGATTACATTCATATTGAATCAATTCGGATACAACGGGTTTATTCAAAATAAGATTCACCAACGAGAAATATTTGACATCTTTACTTACTATTATCCATGCAATAAGAGAGGAGATAAAACTGCTTCTATAACATACTACCTGCGGCACGTTCCACAAAGCAGTTTCTAGGGTTGCTGTACCTGAAGTTACTATAGCTGCTTTCGCATGTTGCAACATGGAATAGGTATCTCCTTCTATCAGAGTTATTTTTTTATTTTTTATTTGAGATTGATACAAAGAGAGGGGCAGCCATTTTACTTTCGACATAACAAATTGATATTCTGGGAATAATTCGATGATTTTTACCATAATAGGGAGTATTTTTTTGAGTTCTTGCCTTCTACTTCCGGGCAATACAGCAATAATGGGGCGGTCATCCAAATTATAATTAACTTGAAAAGCTCTCAAATCTCCTTTTGTCCTTTCATTATTTATTACATCCAACAAAGGATGTCCTACATAATGTGCTTCGTAGTTATATTTTGCATAAAAATCTTTTTCAAAAGGTAAAATAGTTATCATGGTATCTACATCACGAATAATTTTATGCACTCGATTTTTCTTCCATGCCCAAATTTGTGGGGAAACATAATACACTACTCTTATATTTTGGATTTTGGCAAATGCTGCAATCCTCAAATTGAATCCGGGGTAATCTATGAGAATAAGCACATCGGGTTCATAAAGCAAGATATCTACTTTGCAAACAGCAATATTATTGAGAATAGTACGCAGGTTTGTAGCAACTTCCCAAAATCCCATAAAGGCAAGGTCTTTGTAGTGTTTGATTATATCTCCGCCTTGCTGTTCCATTAGATCTCCGCCCCAGCAACGAAAGTCGGCTTGAGTATCTTGTTTTTTAATAGCTTTCATTAGGTATGAGCCCAGCAAATCTCCAGATGCCTCCCCGGCAATGATGTAGTATTTCATTAATTAATATATTGAATTTGAAATTTTGATTATTTTTAATAGTTTAAATCTTTTAATCGTAAACTACCTACTTTCATTTTGAACATACGTTGAGTCTAAAATCAACATTACTTCTTTTTTTGCTGCTCCGCACCAAACACCCAAACATTTCTCTCCGGTACTGCATTTGATATTTGAAATGATAGGTTCTGGCGACATGAATGGGTTTCTTCCGAAAGAAAGTTCTCCTCCTGCACTTTGCCAAAATCGATATGCCGGTTCGTCCAAATGTGCATATTTCATATATACAGTATCTCCAATTCTGTAATTCCGTCTTGAGAAACGACGACGTTCCTGCTCATCCATTTCAGGCATAAAAACTGTAGAAGGTGAACCTCTCATTATTTCATAATTAAAAGTTAGTCCTTTAAATGGAGAATTGTCAAATGCAGCAGGAATAGTATTAACCCACAATCGGTCCTGAAAATCTTTACAATGGATTTTAACTTTAAATTGATAATAATTATTTACTTCCCCATTATCTGTCATTCTGATACGCAAATTGGCTGCTGTATCAATCTTTGTTTGCCCAAACCTTGGTGCAAAATATACACTATCTATATCAAAACAATTTAAAATGGATGTTTCTGATGTAAAAACTTTTCCATCCCATTCAATTCTCAATGTGTATGTGTTATTAAGCTCTCCCTTAAATTCGCAGCCGGTATATGCAAAAAAAAGTGGGGCTTGAGGATTTGGTAACATATTCATAAAAAGTTCTTGTGTTTTTCCGTTTGAAGTAACAAAAACTTTGGCATCTCTAATCAGCACGGAATTAACTAAATAATCTAGAGTCATCTTCGAAAAGTAAGGTATGCTTTTATAGATTGAAACCATAGGATACTCTCCATTTTCAATATAACCTTCCACCACAATTTTATTGTAATATTCAGGAATTTTAACATCAATTTCAGTTTGGCACGAGAATAAAAATGCAGCGGCAAGGAAAAGGAAGTATGTTTTTTTCATAGTGGTTAGTGGTTAATGATTAGTGGTAAATGATTAATATATAATTACTTTTTTTGTTTGTGTGCCGATTTCAGTAGTTATCTTAATAAAATAAACTCCTGCCGGCAACTGCGAAATATCTAAGGAGTAGTGAGTAGTGAGTAGTGAGTAATGAGTAGTTACGGCTCGCCCATACACATCAAAAATCTCACTACTCACTACTCTATACTCACTACTCACTACTCGTAACTCTCCGGTGGTGGGATTGGGATAGAGCATGATTCCATCATTTGGATAACTTTCAACTCCCACATTAATGGTAATTGGTTTGTAAGAATATTTTGCAGATTCCACAAAATAAGGCGAACCTCCACAGTCCGCTAACCAAAAATCATGTTGAGTTAATTTTTTTCCGGATTTAAACCAGTAAATACCAAGTTCATCAAATTGATAGATGTTCGGAAATAATAAAGTTTCATTTTCTTTATGAGAATCATAATAATAAAGATACCTCTGTAAAGGTCTAGGACTCCATTCTGAACCTAAGGCAGTATGATAAGAACGCTCTATTAATTCACTATCATCATTATAATGAAAAAAATAACGCCAATAATTTTCAAAATTCTCCCATTGCAATCCTTCATTTGTGTAATACAAAATATCACCGATATCATTATATTCATAATTAAAAGTCTCTGTATGAATCCAATCTGCCGCCACCCAGTCGGATTTCATTACTTGTATGAGTTGTTTATCCTTATTATAGAAAAATTCCTGTTTTGTACTATTATTAACCTGTTCGTTGTAAACAGCTTGTTTTAAAATAGTTGTCAAAGTATGCTCTAGATAATAATAAATATTTTGCTCAATATATTTGAGCCCACTGCCGTAGTCTTCATATATTTTCTTTACAACAATTTGGTTAAATTCATTGTATTCCATTTCTTCTTGATGAGTTAAATATATTCCATATTTAGTAAGGTGAGTCATATTACCCATATTATCGTATTCATATTCATATTTATAATTTGAATAATCATCTTCAAGAGATTTTTTTGTTTCTGAAATCACCAGTCCAACTTTATTGTATTCAAAATTAATAGTATATGAATTTGACTCTATGGTAGTTAAAGCTACTACATCTTCTTTAACATTACAATTTTGTGAAATAGCAGAGAATTGTTTTATAAACAAGAGAAGAGTAAGCAGAAAAAAGTAATTATTATACATTATTGATTAAAATTTGAGGCAAAAATATACAACATTCTTAAAAAATGTTCAAATTGTTAACTTTTTCTATTTTTGTGCCATGAAAAAAACATATTATTATCAATGGATTTTATTGCTTTTAGCAGTGTTGTGTTGTTCTTGCCATACAATAACTCATAAAAAGCCAAAGAGATTGCTTCCCATAGATTCTGTAGCTGTTCTTGTCGCTGAAAGTTTTTTTATTGAAAGTGAAATATATATAAAACAAAAAGAGATTGATATGAAAGATTATTCTTTTATAAAATACAGTGATTTTTTTGAGCGACATGGTATTACAAAAGAAACTTTTATTCAGAATGTTAGATATTATTTTACAAGTGAAAAACGAGCAGGAATACTCATGAATAAAGTAGAAGAAATTGTTGAGCAACGTGCTTCAGTATTAAGAGATTCTTTAGAGATTGAAAAACAGTGTAATAATAAATGAAATTTGTATGTAGAAACATAATTATTAGCACAAGATGATACTTTATATTATTCCAACTCCGATAGGTAACTTTGAAGATATTACATTAAGAGCTTTGCGTATTTTAAATGAAGTAGAAATAGTTTTTTGTGAAGACACGCGAAATACAAGAAATCTGTTAAAGCATTTTAAAATTGACAAAAAATGTTTTGCTTACCATATTAATAATGAGCACAAAAAAGTTGAAAACTATATTCAATGGATACAAAATGGGCAAATGTCTGCCTTAGTTTCCGATGCAGGGACACCCGGTATTTCAGATCCCGGATTTCTTTTCATACGAGAGTGTTTGGCATCAGGTATTGAAATTGAGTGTTTGCCGGGGGCTACCGCGCTAATTCCTGCGCTCGTTTCTTCCGGATTTCCTTGCGACAAGTTTTATTTTCATGGTTTTTTGCCACATAAAAAGGGAAAAGAAACCACGCTGAAAATGCTCAGTGAGAGAAAAGAAACTGTTGTTTTCTATGAATCCCCACACAGACTCGTTAAAACACTAACCATGATGCAAAATATTTTTAAGCCGGAAACAAAAATATGTGTTTCTCGTGAAATAAGTAAAATTTTTGAAGAACATTTTAGAGGGACAATAAGTGAAACATTATCTCATTTCTCTGCCAAAGAGGTAAAGGGAGAAATTGTTGTGACTATAAGAAATTGAATTTAAAAAAACGAGTGAAATTTCCGACCTCTTACTTAATGCTTTTCAATTGCAAAATTCCGTCAATACTCCTGTAGTAGATTTTGGATGCAGGAATGCAATGGTCAGTCCTTCTGCGCCTTTGCGTGGGACTTTGTCAATAAGTTGCACTCCTTTGTTTTCGCATTCTGCCAAAGCATCTACAATATTATCAACACTAAATGCAATATGGTGCACTCCTTCTCCTTTTTTCTCAATAAATTTGGCAACAGTACTCTCCTCTGAAGTGGGTTCTAAAAGTTCAATCTTAGTTTGTCCCACTTTAAAAAAGGCTGTTTTTACTTTTTGTTCAGTCACTTCTTCAATATTGTAACATTTCAACCCTAAAATTTCTTCGTAATAAGGGATTGCAGTTCTTAAATCTTTCACGGCGATGCCAATGTGTTCGATATGTGATATGTTCATGATAAAAATATTTATAAAAAAAGCGGCGTTTGCCGCTTTTTACTTATTGTTTGCTCCCTTTACGTTCTTTTATACGTGCTTTTTTACCAGTAAGTGCACGGAGATAGTAGATACGAGCACGGCGCACTACCCCTCTCTTATTAACCACAATATCAGAGATAAATGGAGATGAAAATGGGAAAATTCTTTCTACACCTATTCCACCTGAAATCTTTCTTACAGTAAATGTTTTTGTAGTCCCATGACCGCCCATTTGCAAAACAACGCCTTGAAATTGTTGGATACGTTCCTTCGCTCCTTCAACAATTCGATAAGCAACGGTAACAGTATCGCCCGCTTTAAATTGAGGGAATCTCTTTACTTCTACAAAGTTATCCTCCACATACTGAATTAAATCCTTTTTCATCTTTGTCAATATTATTCGTTAATAACACTTTTTATTTAAGGGGTGCAAAAATAATATTTTTTCAATATGAAATTTATGAACCTGAAATTTTTTCACTAAAGTGAGTGTTTCTATCTCTGATCCAAATAATTACTAAACAAACACATAAAAAATAGTTAATGAAATAGCGATTACTTTTTCTTGACATGATCAACAGAAAATAGTGTATTTTCGCACTTGATAAAACCACATCATCAAAAATAACTAACAATGATTATAGGATTTGATGCTAAAAGAGCCTTTCATAACTACGCAGGTTTGGGAAACTATAGTAGGCTTCTCATACAATCATTGTCTAATTTATATAGAGATAATCAATATATTCTATACACACCGAAATATAAATCAAATCTTTTGAATGATTTTTCAAATAATGATAATTGTACAATCATAACCCCAAAAGGTATTAATTTATGGCTTCCATCTTCTTTTTGGCGCTCTTTTTCCATAACAAATCAAATTTATAATAAGAATGTTGATATTTTTCACGGACTGAGCGGTGAATTACCTTTTTCTAAACTAAAAATGCCAAAAGTGGTTACCATACATGATGTCATTTTTGAACGTTATCCTGAATATTATACATCTTTTGACAGAAAAATGTATAAAAAGAAATTTATTCATGCTTGTAATATTGCAGATATAATTATTACAGTAAGTAAACAATCTGCTGATGATTGTATAAGGTTTTTAGATGCAGACCCAAAAAAAATAGAAGTAGCCTACCAAAGTTGCGATCCGATTTTTTTCAAGTTGCAAAAAACAGAATATCTATCAGGTAGTTACGTTTTTCCAAAAAAATTTATTCTAAACATTGGTACCATTGAAGCAAGGAAAAATTTAATGAATTTAGTAAAAGCAATGCCACTAATAAATGAAGAGTTTTCTTTAGTAGTTATTGGCAGAAGAACACCTTATACATCACTGGTTGAAGACTATCTTAAGGAAAACAATATCACACACAGAGTCAAGTTAATGCATAACATTCCTTTTAGCGCGTTTCCATCTATATATGCAGCAGCTTCAGCATTTGTTTATCCATCTTTTTTCGAAGGCTTTGGAATTCCTGTTTTAGAAGCTTTAGCAGTTGGTACCCCTGTTGCTGCTTCAAATATATCCTCTATGCCAGAAGTCGGAGGAGATGCCGCGCTCTACTTCGACCCTTATAAGGTGGAGGATATTGCAGAAAAAATTAATATATTATTGAATGATAATGAAAGTGTTGCATCACTAGCAAAACATAGAAATACACAATTGGAGAAATTTTCTATTGAAAATATTGCAAAAAATGTAAATGAAATATATTATTCCATAATTTGAGTAATGGCCTTATTTATTTCTTATTGATAATAAAAAAATGTTTAAAAATTATCAAAAAAATTGGATCAGGTTCTTAAATGGTCATCACCTCTTTTTCCTTTGCTTCTAGCATTTTATCAATTTTGCCGATAAATTCGTCGGTGGCTTTTTGGATATCGGTTTCCAATTTTTTCACTTCATCTTCGGGGGTGCCGGAGTCTTTTAGTTTTTTGCCGGTTTCGTTAGCGGTTCGGCGCAAATTACGGATACTCACTTTTGCCTGTTCGGTTTCCTGTTTGGCTTTTTTTACCAACTCTTTTCTGCGCTCTTCGGTAGGGGTGGGTACCACAATACGGATAAACTCGCCGTTGTTTTGTGGGGTAAAACCCAAATTAGCTGCCAAAATAGCTTTCTCAATTACCGGCAACATGTTCCTTTCCCAAGGCTGAATCACAATTTGACGAGCATCGGGCGTACTGATGTTCCCTACCTGTTCTACCGGCGTGGGATTACCGTAATAATCCACTTTCAAACCCTCCAACATTTGCGGAGACGCTTTTCCGGCACGTATCTTTTGCAACTCTTTATCAAAGAAATTAAGCACGGCGCTCATGCCGTCTTTCGTGGTTTGTAAACATTTGGTGGTCTCTTCGCTCATATATTTTAATAATTAATGGTTAATATTCTATCTTTTAGCTTCATACTTCTATCTCCTGATTTATGTCAACTTGCTCTTTCATTAACTTTTTTACTTCTTTTTCCAACATCTTTTTATTCCATCGTATTGCAAAAAAATAGTGTCCAACTATAACTATTGTCCATATTAATAGAACAAAAAGGAAAACATACAGTAGTGTTTGATGGTCAAGCGGAATAAAAAATATGATCCAAAGCATTAAATTTATTAATATGTAGTAGGTAAGATGTTTTTTGAAACCCACTCTTTTTTTTGCGGTTTTCAACACTAAATCGTTGTTTGTATTTTCGTTCATAATATTTATTAATGGTTAATGATTAATGATTCTAACTTCTGACTTCTAACTTCTGACTTCTAACTTCTAACTTCTAACTTCTAACTTCTGACTTCTTAACTAATTAATGTTCCAATGGGTTCTCCCGACAAAACTTTTTCAAGGTTTCCGGGTTGGTTTGCGTTATACACATAGATTGGGATTTGGTTTTCCTGTGCAAGTGTAAAAGCGGTTAAATCCATAATGGCTAATTTTTCTTCTAAAGCTTGTTCAAAAGTTAGTGTATTGTATTTCACGGCATCGGGTTCTTTTTCGGGATCTGCGGTATAAACTCCGTCTACCCGCGTACCTTTGATGAGCAACTCAGCTCCAATTTCTGCTGCACGTAGCGTTGCTGCGGAATCGGTAGTAAAAAACGGATTGCCGGTGCCGCCTGCAAAAATCACCACATACCCTTCTGCCAAATACTGAATAGCATTTTTAAAATATGCTTTTTCGCAAACTCCTTTTACGGGCAACGAAGAGAGCAGTTTTACCGGAATATAATACTCTTCAAGAACAGCCTGAAGCGCCATAGCATTGATAATGGTTGCCAACATCCCCATGTAGTCGCCCTGAGTACGATAAAATCCTTTTTCTGCTCCTTTTACTCCGCGGAAGATGTTGCCACCGCCTATCACAATGCCCACTTGCACATTGCATTCCACAACCGATTTAATTTCCATAGCATAATGATGAACCGCATCGTAATGAATGCCGTAACCATCTTTGCCCTGCAGCGACTCGCCGCTTAGTTTCAATAATATACGTGAATATTTCATAGTAGAAATTTAATGCGCAAAAATAAAAAATATTTTCACTACCTGAAAACTATTTAACTTTCTATTAATCATTGTTTCCTATTTTTTATTTCATTTCCTTTTCTATAATAAATATTTGCATTATTCTTATCTCCAAGTTGCTCATATACTATTCCGATATTAATAAAAATAACAGGTTCGGTTGAGCCCGATTCTACTGCTTTCAATAAATAAGAGAGCGCTTTTTTGTAATTTTTAGAAACCGCATAGGCAACTCCGATATCTTCGTAAAATATAGCTGTTTTTGGAAAATATAATGAATCTGCTTTCTCAAAGTTAATCAACGATAACTCTAAGTTATTAAGATATTTGCCATATAGTAAACCTTTAATGTAAAATAGTTCTCCAAAATCCGGGATTATTTTTAACATTTCATCGCAGGATTGAATAATTTCTATTGGAGTAGAATTAATCCTATTTTCGCTCAAAAGCCCATTGATTTGCTCCAATTCAATTACTGTATAATTATATATCTCATCTGTTCTTGTTGAAGTACTGCTGAAAGCTCTTGCAAAGTAATGCAGAGATTTTGCAACATCTTTATAACAATCAAAATAAAGATTTCCAAGCTGAATTAAAGCGTCTGTGTGGTCAGGATATATTTTTATAGCACGTTTCAAGTATCTTGCCGCTTCATCGCAATAATATTCTTTTTTATTGCGCTCCTTTTCATTATCGGGAAAAATAGCTTTTCTCAACAGAACATGACCAACCAAATAGTTACTTTTAGCAGAGTTTTCCGATATCTTTACATCAGTTTCATACAGTGTAAAACTATCTTTCCATGCTTTGTTTCGATTAATAGTTTTAACTGAAAAGAAACAAAGAATAAAGAACATTGTAAAGATGATAGTCCGGTTTGAATGTTTGATATTTTTTGTAAACTTGTGAAAATAGTTGTATATCAACCATCCAGCAAAAATACAAAACCCAATTGATGATATAAAAACAAAACGTTCTCCCATAAATGTGCCTATAGGAAAAAACAGATTGGATACCAATGAAAGGGGCAACAAATAGAACCAAATTGAATAGGAAAAAATATCTCTTTTTTTGATTAAACCATAAAAAGCATAAAAAGTTATTCCCAAATAAAACAACAGAGAAAATATTGCAACCCAATTTGTCCAATTAACAATTTCAATATGAAATGGATAATAATCGAATGTTAGAGGATGTGGAAAAAATAATAGCTTAACATAAAGAATCAAAGTAAAAAAAATAGTTGCCACTGTTTCCCCTTTTGTTGCATTCATAAAAGGATTATTTAACAAATCGGGAACAATTGTCGATGAGTTTGCATTCCCCAAAACATTCATCCGAATTAGCATAAACAATATTGATGCAATAAGAAGAGGAAAGATAGATTTTATTATCTCCCCTGTTTTCCTTTCTATAAAATAATAGATTGTGATCGGAATTACTGCAAGAAAAGTGATTGCGTTTTCTTTTGAAAGCAGCGCTAAAAACAGGCATAACCCTGACCATAATAAGTTGTAAGTTCTCTTTGAGTCAAAATATTTTATGGTAAACCATAATGCTGCAAGCGAGCCGAGAAGCGTCATAATTTCATCTCTTCCTTTAATATTTGCAACTACTTCTGTGTGAATAGGATGAGCTAAAAATAAAATACAGGACAAAAAAGGAAATGATAAATACCATTTTTTTTCTTTTTCAGGTGGAAAAATTCTTTGTAAAATTAAAAACAACAAACAAGTTGTAAATAAGTATAATAAAATATTGTTAAGATGGCTTACAAAGGGATTTCCTTTAAATGTGTAGTGGCTATTGGGATAGGTATATTCTTTTCCGAAAAATTGAACTTCCAATGCAAAAGTAATCAACGACAAAGGACGGTATCTACCGCCTGCAACCATTTTTAATTCTTCTTTTACTTGTTCGGCGCATTTTTGATGGTTATTATTAATGATATTGCCAACAAAAGGATCATACTTTAAAATGTTGGGAATCCCTTTGATCCCTTGTTGGGTAAAAGCGTTGTCAATCATTACAATACCATCATCTAAAGCAAAATAATGATGCAGCGTGTTGGAATATAAAATAAATGCAAATATGGCAAACAATAGATAGGGTTTCCATTGGAGATTCTTTTTTACTTTTAGTTGTACCATAAACAGCAATAATTTCGATAGGCAAAAATAGAAAAAATAATTATGTTATTTCGCAACTTAAAAACCTTGAATTTTTTACCTCAGAAAACTTAAAATTTTAGAAAATATTTTTTTAACAATTAGAATTATGATGAACACCACCCTCAAAACGATGCTGCAACACCGAAGCATTCGAAAATTTACCGCACAAGAGATTGATGAACAAACGTTGGATTTGATTTTGAAAGCCGCGTGCAACGGCTCAACAATGGGTAATATGCAGTTGTACAGTATTATTGTAACCAAGGACAAAGAAAAAATGCAAGCGATGGCACCTTTCCATTTCAATCAGTCCATTGCCACCAATGCACCGTTAATTTTGACTTTTATCGCCGATTTTAATCGATTTAACAAATATTGTGAATATAGAGATGCCGATACTGATGCTTATTCCAATCTGCAAAGTTATCACTGGGCGGTAATTGATGCAATCATTGCTGCGCAAAATGCCTGCGTGGCTGCCGAATCATTAGGCTTGGGAATCTGTTGGCTCGGAACGATAACCTACAATGCCGACAAATTTATTGATCCGTTTCAGCTTCCCAAACACACCTTGCCTGTGGCGTGCATTGCAGTAGGCTATCCCGATGAAACTCCTGAACTTACCGACAAACTCCCGTTGGAAGCCTTAGTGCATTATGAAGCCTACAACGACTATAACCGCGAAAGTATTGATTGGTTGTATGCAGAAAAAGAGGCAAATACAAATACAAAAAAACTGTTGAAGGAAAATAATTTGCCCAACCTTGCACGAATTTTTACAGAACGTCGTTATACAAAAGCCGACAACGAACACTTTGCGAAAGTGATTGAAAAGGTAATGAAAAAACAAGGGTTTTTATAACCACTAACCACTAATAATTAAAAAGTTATGAACGAAAAATCAACAAAAACAACCCACCCTATCATCTTCGGATGCGCCCTGTTATTCGGGCTTATTTTCTTAGGCTTTTTTATTTACAAAGGACTGCGCACTTTTAGCGACAAAGACCGCGTAGTTACCGTTAAAGGATTGGCTGAAATGAATATGAAAGCAACTGCTTCAACCATTAGTTTAGATTTCTCATTTTCGGGAGACGATCTGCAAAGTTTGCTTAAACAGACTGAAAACAAAAAAAATGCAATCGTTTCTTATTTAAAAAATAATGGATGTGCAGAAAATAGTATTACTATAAAAAATGTAGATGTTTATGACCGACAGGCTTATTATGAATATGAATGGAGTGATGGAAAACGTGTGCTAGTAAAAGTGGATAGATATACTATATCACAAGGATTATCAATTTCAATAACAGATGTTGAGACTACCGAAGATAAAGCATCAAAAATTAAATTAGATTTAGTGAGTAATCAATTAACATCAAACATACATACAAACTATGTTTTTCCGGAATTGAACTCAATAAAACCGCAATTGATTGCAGAAAGTACAAAAAATGCACGCACTGCCGGCGAACAGTTTGCCAACGACTCAAAAGCAAAATTGGGTAAAATTAAAACAGCCTCGCAAGGGCAAATAACTATCGTTGGAAGGTATTATTATGATGATGAAGCCGGGAGCGACACTCCCGACGAACCCTATATTCAAAAAGCAAGAGTGGTAAGTACCATCGTTTTCTTTTTGGAATGAGAAACACGAAGTATGAAGTTAGAAGCTAGAAAATAAGAATAATATTAACCTTAAATTTTAAACCTATATACCCACCAACCATTAACCCTTAATAATTATGACAGATTACAAACTAAAATTTAAAATTGCCGACATAAGTTTGGCAGATTGGGGCAGGAAAGAGATAGAAATTGCAGAAAAAGAGATGCCCGGATTGATGGCGCTCCGCGAGAAATATGGCAATAGCAAACCGTTGAAAGGCGCACGTATTACCGGCTCGCTGCACATGACAATCCAAACTGCCGTATTAATAGAAACACTTACCCATCTTGGTGCGGATGTGCGCTGGTGCAGTTGCAACATCTTCTCCACGCAAGACCATGCCGCCGCTGCCGTTGCTGCCAAAGGAATCGCCGTTTTTGCATGGAAAGGCGAAACGTTGGAAGAGTACTGGTGGTGCACTAATCAGGCGTTAGCATTTCCCGATGGAAAAGGTCCAAACTTAATAGTGGATGACGGCGGAGATGCCACACTGCTGATTCATTTGGGATATAAAGCCGAAATTGACGCTGCTGTCTTAAATAAAAAACCGGAATCCACTGAAGAAGGAGTTGTTTTACAAACAGCAAAAAAAATCCTTATAGAGAATCCTCAACGTTGGCACAATACCGTAAAAGAACTCCGTGGCGTTTCGGAAGAGACCACTACCGGCGTGCATCGCCTCTACCAAATGATGGAGGCGGGCGAGCTTCTGATTCCCGCTATCAATGTAAACGACTCGGTAACTAAGTCTAAATTCGACAATAAGTATGGCTGCCGCGAATCGTTGGCAGACGGCATTAAACGAGCTACCGATGTGATGATTGCAGGAAAAGTGGTGGTAGTGTGCGGGTACGGAGATGTGGGCAAAGGGTGTGCGCAATCCATGAAATCGTACGGCGCAAGAGTCATCGTTACCGAAATTGACCCCATCTGTGCTTTGCAAGCTGCTATGGAAGGTTTTGAAGTGAAAACAGTGGAAGATTCTTTAGATGAAGGAAATATCTTCGTAACCACTACAGGAAACAAAGATGTGATTACCGCAGAACACCTGCTGAAGATGAAAGACCAGGCAATTGTTTGTAACATTGGACATTTTGATAATGAAATTCAGGTAGAAGCTTTTGAAAAACAACCGAATATCAAAAAGCGCAATGTAAAACCTCAGGTGGATGAGTATATTTTCCCCGACGGCAAATCTATTTTCATTTTGGCGGAAGGTCGTTTGGTAAATCTAGGCTGCGCTACCGGACACCCCAGTTTCGTGATGAGCAACTCTTTTACCAACCAAACTATGGCGCAATTGGATTTGTGGAATCAAAACTACGAAATTGGCGTATATAATTTGCCGAAACATTTGGATGAAGAGGTTGCCCGTTTACATTTGGAAAAAATCGGTGTAAAACTCACAAAACTCACTCAGGAGCAAGCCGATTATATTGGCGTTCCGGTGGATGGACCATACAAACCGGAGCAGTATAGGTATTAGTGGTTAGTGGTTAGTGATTAGTGGTTAGTGGTTAATGATTAGAAGTATGAAGTTAGAAGTTAGAATAAAACCTCATCTTTACCTAATTTAAATAACAAAACAACCTCAGTAGCAAAATGAAGCGCCCTCACAAACCTTAACCTCATTCACCTCATTAAATCTTTAAATAAATATATTTATGGCAAAATTTATTATACAGGGCGGACTCGAACTAAAAGGGGAAATTGTTCCGCAAGGCGCTAAAAATGAAGCGTTGCAAGTGATTTGCGCCGTTTTATTGACCCAAGAACCGGTTATCCTCAAAAATGTACCGAAAATTCTTGATGTTTTGCGGCTTATGGATGTACTTACCTCCATGGGGGTAGAAATTACACAACTTTCAGAACATGAATACAAATTTCAGGCAAAAGAGATCCATTTCGACTTTATAAAATCTCAGAAATTTTTGAATTTGGCAAGCGCTATTCGGGCTTCTATCATGATTATCGGTCCATTGTTGGGGCGTTTTGGAAAGGCTTATGCCGCCACCCCGGGAGGTGATAAAATTGGAAGACGTCCATTAACCACCCATTTTGAAGGTTTTTTTAAGTTGGGCGCAACTTTTAAACATCTTGAAAAAGAGAATATTTATGAACTTTCTGCAAAGAGATTAATCGGCGACTATCTTTTATTGAATGAAGCTTCTGTAACCGGCACTGCCAATATTGTGATGGCAGCAGTATTGGCAAAAGGAACTACAACTATTTTCAACGCCGCCTGCGAACCCTATCTGTTGCAACTTTGCACCATGCTTAACAAGATGGGGGCAAAAATCAACGGTATCGGGTCTAATTTGCTCACTATTGAAGGCGTGGAAAGTTTGCACGGCTGCGAACACACCATTCTGCCCGACATGATAGAGATCGGCAGTTTTATCGGGATGGCTGCCCTTAACCGATCTTCTATTACCATTAAAAACTGCGCTTGCAAACATCTCGGAATTATACCTTATACTTTTTCAAAATTGGGAATCAAAGTACAACAAGTAGGAGACGATCTTATCGTACCTAAATTGGAACACTATGAAATTGATAAACAATTAGATGGCTCTATCCTTACGATTAGCGATGCGCCATGGCCCGGCTTTACCCCCGACCTGATCAGTATTGCATTGGTAACGGCAGTGCAGGCAAAAGGCAGCGTGTTGATTCACCAAAAAATGTTTGAGAGCCGGTTGTTTTTTGTAGATCATCTGCAAAACATGGGTGCGCAGATTATCTTATGCGACCCGCACCGCGCTACTGTTATTGGACTGAATCATAAAAAACAGCTTCACGCTACTAAGATGTCTTCGCCGGATATTCGCGCCGGAGTGGCATTGCTTATTGCCGCCCTTTCTGCAAAAGGCGAAAGCATCATCCAAAACGTGGAACAGATTGACAGAGGATATCAGAACATTGTGGAACGACTCAATGCGCTGGGGGCGAGGATTGTGAGGGAGAATTAAAAATATTATTGAAACTGTAACATAAAATCTGCCGTTACTAACGCTGCCATTGCTTCTACTACAGGCAAAACTCTAGGAACTACACAGCGGTCGTTGCGATTATTTCCTGTATATGTGGTTGGATTTCCCTCAAAATCAATGGCTTTCTGCTCTTTTTGTAATGTTGGTACAGGTTTAAATGCTGCTGAGAAATAGACCTCTTGTCCGTTTGTGATACCGGCTTGAACCCCACCGTCGTTGTTGCTTTGAAAAGAGAAGTTGGGATTTTGAATGTCGTTATATTCAGAGCCTTTCATTTGGGCGGCAGCAAAACCTTTTCCGATTTCAAACCCTTTGCAGGCATTTATAGAAAGGATGGCGTATGCCAAACGGGCATCAAATTTATCATAAACGGGTTCTCCCAAACCGGCGGGCAAATTCTTTATTACACAATTCACTACTACACCAATAGTATCACCGGTAGAGACTTTGCATGTAACGTATCTACGAATATTGTCATCATTTTTTCGGGCATAAATTTCAATACCAAATCTCTTCAAAAATAGTTTTGCGATGGCGCCACCCACCACCCTGCACGCGGTTTGCCTTGCTGAGGCTCTGCCAATTCCCGAATTGTCAGTTATCCCATACTTTATCTTGTAAGTGTAAGAAGCGTGTGAAGGCTTCATTATATGCAACATCTCTAAATTGGGTTGCACATCTGTGTTTGGAATCCTAAATTCGATGGGTGAGCCAGTGGTTTTGCCGTTTTCAATGCCGGACAGAAACTCAACAATATCCGATTCTTTACGTTGGGTAGAGTGGGGATGTTGGGAGGGTGCGCGGCGCGATAGTTCGCTCTGAACAAACTCAAAATCAATCTCCACACCGGCAGGACAACCCGTAATTGTACCGCCGATGTAATCATCGTGCGTCTCATTGTAATCGCTGAGAATGAATTTTGTACCGAATCTATTCATGACAATTTGTAGATCTCCTCTTGGCTAATAAACATCTTTATTGCTAAGTTATTACTAAATTGATATGTAAGGGGGGCTATCTCAATCTATCTGCGCTTCTTACTAATGCCTCATCTTTCATAATTGCTTTTTTAGAGAAAAATAAACCTATAGCAGAAATAAAACTGATTAAAATGGTGTAATTGAAATCTATTTTTGCACCTGATAATTTTGGAATTTTTTGAAATACAAAACTAGGATAGATGTACATAATGGCACATATTGCTACGAGAATAATCAACATGTTTAGAGATATTAATTTAATCTGCACTTTGCGCCTTTTATATAAGAAAATTGTAATAAATGAAAGAACAGAAGTAGCAATAAGCAGTATTGCATTCCATATAGTACTTAAATTAAGCAGATTATTGGGTGCTACTTCATGTAAAGCAAAAGCATTGTATTTGCAAGTTATCTCATTTGTAGAAACATCTGCAAAAGGGATAAAAAGCAGGACTAAAGGGATTAATCCTGCAAAAAATAGATAAAGGGTTTGTTTGCGTTGAATCATAATCTAAGATTTTAATTTTTAAATTTGAAGTAAGAAGCTATAAGTAAGAAGTTAGACGCTTAGAGATAATTATTATTATTTATAATTGTTAATCATTCAACTACTAATCAATTATATCTTCATTCATTACTTCTTCCAATTGTTTTCCAATCTCTTCCCAGTCGTAGTTAGCTTTTACAAATTGGTATCCATTTTCAGCAAGCGTAGTATAGAAACTGTTATCGTCTAAGAGTTTTGATATGGCTTCTACATATTCATTTACAGTATTGCAAATCATTATGTTGGTTTCATGAATTGCACCAATTAGTGGTTTTCCGGCAAGGGGAGAAGTTACACTGGGCAGTTTCATTGCCATTGCTTCCAACAGTTTGTTCTGTAAGCCGGTACCCAATTGCATTGGGGCAACAAAAACTTTTGATTGTGAATAATATTCTGACATATCATCTACCCAACCAGTAACATGAATATTTTCACAAGATAGTGTTTTGATAGCAGGAACAGGGGTTGCTCCACAAATACATAATTTAAGGTTTGGATACTTTTGTAGAAGTTTTGGAAAGATAGATTTAACAAGAAATGAAGCGGCATCTACGTTTGGCGGATAAGACATGTTTCCGGCAAAAATCAAATCAATTGTTTTTTCTCTATTTATATAGTTAAATTTCTCAAAATCAATTCCATTTTGTATTACATGAATATATTGTTTTTGATGGTGTGGAATTAAATCACGATCAATACTTGTAATGATTGTTTTATTAGTAAAATAGGAGAAGATGTTTTTTTCGTACCTTTTCAGTGCTTGATATTCATATAAAAAAACAGGTTTTTTCCAAAACTTTGCCTTGTCGTATCTTCTTTTCATTCCTACAGACAAGACATCTTGATAATCGAGTGTTTTATGGCAATTTTTATGATTTTTCACATATTCAGCCATTCTGATCATAAAGCAATAAATATGGTCAGGGTAAATTCTGTTGATAAGTTTTTGAATTTTCCGTTTGGCTTTTTTGCTATAAAAAAAACCACACTGCATAGGCAAGCCTTTAATAAACGCCTTAATCATACCTATACATTTTGAAAAAAGAGATAATTTGCATAAATGAATCTCTTTACAGAATGGTTCAATTTTTTTCAATGCGTCAGGGTGAAGTGGGCTGTCTTGTAACGCCACCAAAAAGATATCATGGTATTTTGATAATTCTTTAATCTGGTAAAATGCGCGTAGTTTATCCCCTTTTTCAAGCGGATATGGAACGCGGGGAAGAAGTACTAACAGATTCATTATTTTCTTTTCTAATCGTTATTCCACTATGTCAGAACCACATTTGAGCTAGTAACAGATTCATTTTTTTTCGATTTTAATACGAGCATCTACAGCGGTTATTCTTTTTGAAGTTCCCAGCAAGGGATTTAAGTCCATTTCTGCAATTTCGGGCGCTATTTCTACTAACGCCGAAACACGGGTAATAGTATCAGCAAACAGTTCTTCGTTTACAGGTTCTTGTTTTCTGGCGCCTTTCAATATTTTATAGCCACGTAGCAACTTAATTAAGTCTAATGCTTCCTGTTTTCCAACTGGCGCTAAAGCGGCTTTCACATCCTTCAATACTTCAATAAAAATTCCACCCAATCCGAACAGAATTTGATGTCCGAATTTCTCCTCTTTCGAAGCGCCTATAAAAATCTCAGTGCCATAATACATGGGGCATATTTCAACTGCATAAGTATCTTTTATTTTAATAAGACGTTCAAATTCATTAGCCACAGTCTTTTCATCCTTTACATTAAGCACTACGCCACCCACATCGGATTTATGAACGGGACCCACCACTTTCATTACCAATGGAAATCCCATTTTTTTGGAAATCGCTAATGCGTCTTCTACTTTTACAACTTGCACTTCCTGTTTTCTTGAAATTCCGGCAGCATCTAATAACGCGCTGATTTCGTCTAAACGCAGGTATCCGTTTTCGCAATTTTCTATCACTTTTCTTATCGCCTCTCTATCCACTTTTGGTCTTTCCGGATTTAGGGGTTGAGGTTTGGGATTGTTAACAACTTTTGCTAAAGCGTTTCCGAAAACACATTCCTCCGGAAAATTAATCCGGTGTTTTTTTTCAATGAAATCAGCAATTTCCTCTTTTACATTGAGGATGGATGGGAGTATGGGAAATATCGGTTTTTTGCAGGTTTTCATTTTGTTATGCAACATTTCATAAACGTCCCAGTTTGGAAACAGTCCCGGGGAACCGAAAATTACTGCCATAGCATCAATATTTTCGAAATCGTTTTCGCAGGCGTCAATAATGAATCCTAGTTGAGCAGCCGTTCCGGTGGCTAAGAAATCAATAGGGTTAGCTACCGATGAGCCTGGATATAGCTTAGCAAGTAGTTCATCTGCCTTTTTGCCTTCAAGGTGTGGCACTTCCAATCCGTTATTGGAGAGCGTGTCTGTAAGCATCACAGCAGGTCCCCCGGCGTGGGTGATGATAGCAATATTTTTTCCGTTCACTTCGGGGTGCATAAAAATGGAACAAACAGTCGTCAATTCTTCTCTATTATGGCAACGAACTATTCCTGCTTTTCTAAAGAGCGCTTCAACAGCCACATCGTTGCTTGCCAAAGCGCCGGTGTGGGAGGAGGCTGCACGACTTCCTGCTACAGACCCTCCCGATTTGATGGCAGCAAGCCGTACACCCTTGTGATACAATGAAACTGCATGTTTCTGTAATTTTTGGGGATTGCGGATATTTTCCATGTAAAGCATAACTACTCGGGGACTCGTTTCAGGATCAAAACTATAGTCTAAATGTTCTAAAACATCTTCAATTCCTGTTTGAGCGGAATTGCCAACAGCCCATATACTATTGAATAACAACCCATTACTAATACCGTACTCTGAAATAAAAACGGCAGTTGCCCCAGAACCGGAAACAAAATCAACTCCATTAGGTTGAAGCGACGGAATGGGAGTGGCAAAATTTCCCGTATAGTTTCTGTTTAGAAATCCTGTACAGTTAGGTCCTATTAATGTTCCGCCAACTTTTTGTATAATATCTACAATCTGTATCTCCAAATGTTTGCCCTCTTCGTTTTCTTCTGAAAATCCTGCAGAGAGAATAATAAAACCACCGGTATTTTTTTGGTTTGCCAAAACATCCACAGCATGAGGACAAAATTTGGCTGCAATTGCTAAAATAGCGCAATCCACATGAGGCAAGTCTTCAACTTTGGCAAAACATGAAACTCCCTGAACTTGGGTCTCTTTTGGATTTATGGCATACACTTTTCCGGAAAATGAACTCTGTAGCAAATTCTTAAAAACCTTTCCTCCTGGTTTTTGCACATCGTTCGATGCGCCGATAACTACAATACTTTTTGGGTTTAGTAATTTTGGATTAATCATAAATAAAGTGAAAATGGATTGTTAATATTCGACAATAGCTTCTAAATTTCGCTCGGCAAATTAATGGTTTTTTGCAAAACAGAAAAACTTAAATAAAAAAGTTCATCATTTTTATTGATAGTATCTCTTCAATGGAAATAATTAGATCGTCAAACTACCTGAACTTCACTTTCCAAAAGTATTCCAAAATTCTCAAAAATTGATTTTTGAATTTTTTCTGACAACTCAAAAATTTCTTTTCCTGTTGCGTTTCCATAGTTAACTAAAACTAAGGGTTGGAAAGGATAAACGCCTGTATCATTTTCGCGGAACCCTTTCCAACCGGAAATCTCAATGAGTTGGGCAGCAGCTAATTTTACATGGCTGTCTAGATCTTCAAAAGAAATTAACTGAGGATACAAAATCTTTAGTCTTTCATATTTTTCTTTTTGTATTACAGGGTTTTTAAAGAAACTTCCTGCTGAGCCGATCTGCTCTGTATCGGGTAATTTACGATTGCGTATTGCTTTAACCTTTTGTTGAACAAGAGATAAACTAACCTCGTTTGGATGAATCTCTATTTCATCTTTTAAAGCTTTATAACTTAGATTGTAACTTTCATTTTTTGCCAACCGGAACACAACTGATGTAATGATTGCCTTGTTTTTCAATTCATTTTTAAAAATAGAATCTCTGTATCCGAACTTACAATCTTTGTTGGTTAATTCAATTTTTTTGCCTGTATCAATTTCAATTGCATGTACTTTTTTTATCACATCTTTAACTTCAACACCATAAGCGCCGATGTTTTGTACGGGGCAACTACCTACTTTTCCCGGAATACCTGCTAAGTTTTCTACACCAAAAAAACGGTTTTTTACACAAAAATCAATAAAATCATCCCAATTTTCACCTGATTTTACTTCAATAGTAACAAAATCTTTGGTTTGTCTAATAATTTCGATTCCTTTTGTATTAATGTGAATAACAGTTCCTTGAAAATCTTTAGTAAATAATATGTTACAACCTCCACCAAGAATTAAAAATGGAGATTGAAATAATTTCTTTTCAAATACATAATCAAATTCTTCATCTTTATTAATGCAAATAAACTTTTCGCAGGCAACATCAATTTTAAACGAATTATAACATTTTAATGAAAAAGGTTGACACACACATTGTTTAAATAGTTTTCCTCGCTCTTCAAAATTGGAATACTTATCGTAGCTGGCAGCTGCCGGCGAAAGCAAGCAAATTTTCCCTTTTTGTGTGTTTTGTAAAGCAAAATCAATGATTCTTTGCATATCATCTTCTATCTTCCATTTTCTAACTTCTAATTTCTGACTTCTAGCTGCTTGTTTTGTTTCCCATTCTATTTTCATTCGTTTTCCGGCAGGACCCATAAAAACGATATTTTCTACAGGATTTTTAAGTAAATAGTCATACAAAATTTCATAATCAATACTTCTGTCAAACCCGCCGAGAAGCAATGTGTTCACATTTTTCAATCTTTCCAAAGCAAAAATAGTAGCTTCAGGTACAGTGGCAATAGAGTCGTTGTAAAAACAGATACCCTGTTTTTCGCCCACAAACTCTTGCCGATGTTCTAAAGGTATAAATGAAGCAAATGCAGTTTCAATTTTTTCATCAGAAATTCCAAATAATCTACAGGTTGTAATGGCAGCATGGTTTTGAATTCTGTTTGAGAAAGGTTCAAAAACTCTTTTATAATTATTTTGGGTTATTTGTTTTGTAATCCATTCATCATCTTCGTTATATACTAAAAAATCATTTTCATTTTGATATTTCGTAATATTCAATTTGGCTTGCATATAACTTGAGAACGAGTTAAAATGGTCTAAATGTTCCTGATATAAATTAAGCAATACTGCGATATATGGAGCGTGATGAACAAACTCTAATTGATGAGCAGAAAGCTCTGCTACTACGATTGTTTTTGTATCAATCTGTTCCAAAATATCAAAAAAAGGCACGCCAATATTTCCTGCTGTTATTGTTTTTTTATGATTTAGATTTAGAATATGATTGATTAAAGAAACTGTAGTACTTTTTCCTTTAGTTCCTGTAATTCCAATTGTTTGTTTTCCATAATATTGCAAAAATAGTGAAGTTTGTGAACAAATTTTTTCGGGTTCAATAAAATAGTTCAGGTTGGCAAAACTAATTCCCGGCGTTTTCAGTATTATTTCGTAATCATTCAGATTTTGCAAATAGTTATCGCCTGTGATAACCAACACATTACTGTCTTTAATTTCAATCTCGTTCAAATCATGGATTGCTAGATGTTTATCGGGGAAATGGTTTCTAATAAATCTAAAAGAAGATTTTCCTTCTCTTCCAAAACCAAGGATAGCAATTTTTTTATCCTTAAAAAATTCAATAATTTTCTTCATTTTTTTTATAATAACGAATGAAACGCAAATATATATATCTATTTTTGCATAAAAATTTATATTCTATCATAAAATAACCTCAAAATATTTACTTTTGCCTCTCATTTTTATTGAATATGATTACACTCAACAATATTCACAAAACCTACTTTGGCGCCGCACCTTTACATGTATTAAAAGGGGTTACTATGAAAGTAGAAGTCGGTGAAATGATCTCTATTATGGGCGCTTCAGGATCAGGTAAATCGACTTTGCTCAATATTTTAGGAATATTAGACAACTATGAAGAGGGCGACTATTTTTTAGATAAAACATTAATAAAAAACTTATCTGAAACTAAAGCTGCAGATTTTAGAAATAAGTATATTGGCTTTGTTTTTCAAAACTTCAATCTCATTGCTTATAAGACTGCGTTAGAAAATGTAGCATTGCCGCTTTTTTACAGAAATATGTCACGTAAAAAAAGAAATAAAATGGCGATGGAATATTTGGAAAAGGTAGGATTAGAGTCTTGGTCGCATCACTTTCCTAACCAATTGAGCGGTGGTCAAAAACAGCGAGTAGCTATAGCTCGGGCACTCATTAACGAACCAAGAATTATTCTTGCTGATGAGCCTACCGGCGCTTTGGATAGCCAAACCTCATACGAAGTGATTGAACTCCTAAAAGAAGTAAACCAAACCGGAATGACAATCATTGTGGTTACTCACGAACAGTTCGTAGCAGATGCAACTCACAGAATTATTAGGATTAAAGATGGAATTATTGAATGATTATTATTGATCTATTTAGAGAAATTGGCATTACATTGAGTCGAAATAAACTAAGAACTTTTTTGACAGGGTTTTCTATTGCATGGGGAATCTTTATGCTAATAGTTTTGTTGGGTGCGGGAAATGGGTTGAAAAACGGAGTTACTTTAAATTTCCGATCACAAACAACTAATAAAATCACTCTCCATGCCGGAACTATTTCCAAACCTGTTAATGGAAAGCAGATGTGGCAAAAAATAGAATTTGATTGCACCGATTCAGTTTTACTAAGCAATATTATGGAGGTAGATGAGATAATTCCTTCCTACAGTACTTGGGGTTCAATTTCTTACAAGAAGAGAAATGTAGATGCTTCTCTTCAGGCTGTAATTCCCCAATTTCAACACTTTGAAAGTATTGATTTGTTGTCAGGCAGGTTTGTTAATGATATTGACATGAAAGAGAAGAGAAAAGTGGCAGTTGTTGCGGATAAAGATGCATTAGTATTGTTTGATAATGAGAATCCATTGGAAAAGAAAATCCTATATAATGGAATAGCGTTTACAGTAGTAGGAGTTTATAAAACAAGAGGCGCAAACTGGTCAAACCGGCTTTACATTCCTTTTTCTACTCTAAGCGCAATCTTCAATCCTTCCGGAAAATTAAGCAGATTTACTTTTACAGTTAATAATTTAGAGACTACAGAAGCAAATCAGGTTTTTGAGGAAAAATTGCGTCGACAAATGAGTAAAAAACACGGATTTGATCCGGATGACAGAAATGCTATATATATTTGGAATATGTTGAAAGAATATCAGCAAACGATGCAAATTTTTAATGCTATTACCCTATTTGTTTGGATTATAGGGATTGGAACTCTGATTGCCGGCATTGTTGGCGTTGGCAATATTATGCTTATTACAGTTAGAGAGCGTACCAAGGAGTTTGGTATTCAAAAAGCGCTGGGGGCAAGACCAGGTGTTATTTTACGTCAAATTGTACTTGAATCGTTTTGTATTACAGGTTTATTTGGCTATTTGGGCATGGTTGCCGGCATCGGAGTTACTGAACTTATTAACTTTGTAATGGTAAAAGCTGCTATGGGAAGCGATACCGAATTTAAAGTTTTTAGTAATCCTACTGTTGATTTGGGAATAGCCGCTGTCTCCACAATAATTTTGGTCTTTGCTGGTATCTTAGCAGGCTACTTTCCAGCGCGCAAAGCGGTAAAAATTAAACCAATAGAGGCTTTGAGGTATGAGTAATAAGATAAAAAATTTACACATTCTCACTTTCGTACTTCCATAGCATTTCTTAACGCACTGCCGATAAGCATAAATGCAAACACTAACATCATGATAGCAATTCCAGGTATTATTGCCAAATATGCTTTGTCTAATACTATGTATGCGTAGTTTTCTTTCATCATCATTCCCCATGAAGGGATTGGGGGCTGCACGCCCATCCCTAAAAAGCTTAAGCCTGCTTCCATAAGAATGGCAGAAGAAAAATTTGCGGCTGAAAGTACAACCAAAGTTCCAAAGATATTGGGCAGTATGTGTTTGAAAATAATTCTCATATTTGAAAAGCCCAACGCTCTGCCGGCTTCCACAAAATCTTGTTGCTTTAGAGCTAGGGTTTGCCCTCGCACAACCCGCGCAATATCCACCCACATTGTCAACCCAATAGCAATAAAGATCTGCCAAAATCCTTTGCCGAGTGCAAAACTGATAGCAATGACTAGCAATAGCGTAGGAATTGACCATACTACATTGATAAGCCATGTAAGCAGAGCGTCTGTTTTTCCACCATAATAACCGGCAATAGCACCCACAAAAACACCTATCAACAAGGCAATAAAAACTGCAATAATTCCTACTGATAAACTGATTCGGGCGCCCAACATCAATTGGCTCAGAACGTCGCGACCGTAACGGTCGGTACCCAACCAAAAAGTTTTTTTTCTTACAAAGGTGTTTTTATCATCAAAACCTTTTGCAACAAGATTCGCTGAATTTTTTCTACAAAAAACACTATTACTGTCTGTGTTTCTGTTAAAATCATTGTATCCTTTATTGTTAATAACTTCCATCTCTATGTCTTCATTAATCAACGGAACAGAATTATATATAGCCGGCTGCCCAAACAACATCTTTTGAAACATACACTTGTCTTTTACGGGCTGCTCTTTTTCAGTATTCAAAAAAAATACAGAAAATCCAGGCGACTGTAGTGCAATCTCTAAATGTTGCTCATTGCAATTTGGCGTTTGATCCGGGGTAATTAAATATCCCAATATAGCCATCAGAAAAACCAAACACAAAAAAAATAACGAAATCATTCCCAATCTCTCTTTTTTAAACCTTTTCCAGGTGAGCGTAGATAGAGAAAACGCTTTTTCTTTGGAGTGTTTTTTACAGAAAAATAGCATGGTTTTTTTGTTTGCACAAAAATATATTTTTGCCGATAGGTATTTATTAAATTTAATGGCAAAACCAAAAAAAATAAAAACAGAGGCTCCCGCCTTTCAGGGAAATTTAGAAGAACTTATTATTCAAGCTCTTATTGAGAAAAAAGGAGAACAAATTGCTTGCATTGACCTTAAAGCAATGCACCACGTTTTATTCGATTATTTCATTATTTGTTCAGGAAATTCAAAGCCGCATGTGGAAACTCTAAGCGATTTTGTGCAGGAAACAACAAAAAAACAAGCCGGAATCAGACCCTCATACTTAGAGGGAAGAGAAAACGGTGAGTGGATTTTGTTAGACTATTTCAATATTATTGTGCATATTTTCCAACCTGAAATAAGACAGTTTTATAATATTGAATCTCTTTGGAGCGACGCACCTTGCTACCGGTTTTAAAAAATAAACTCTATGTTTCTGTGGGATAATGTAGTTTTCGGACCAATTCACAGCCGCCGCCTAGGCAGTTCGCTGGGAATTAATATCTCCCCTACTACTGTGAAAATCTGCTCTTTCGACTGTATCTACTGTGAGTGTGGATGGACATTGGAAAAAACGATTGAACCTTGTTTATTTCTTCCTATAGAAAAAATTATTGATGCCATTGACATGAAACTCTCGCAATGCAAAACAATAGGTACAATTATTGATAGCATTACTTTTTCGGGAAACGGTGAGCCAACCCTTCACCCAAAATTTGACCAAATTATTGATGCACTTATAGTTTTAAGAAATAAATATTACCCAAAAACAGTAATTACATGTTTGTCGAATGCTACCCAATTAACAAATGAAAGGGTACTTGCTGCTCTAAAAAAAATTGAAAACCCCATTTTAAAGCTAGATGCAGTTTCTGAACACCTTTTTAAACTCATTAACAAACCGATAGTGGCTATTTCTGTCGAAAAAATAATTAATCTTCTTCAGCAACTACACGGCGACTTTATTTTGCAAACCCTGTTTCTAAAAGGAGAGATTGATGGTCAAATCTTTAACAACACTTTGGAACCCCATCTTTCTTTGTGGATAAAGGTGGTTCAACATATACATCCTAGAAAAGTTATGATTTATTCATTAGATAGAAACACTCCTGCGCAGAGATTGGAAAAAATTCCTTTTGAGAAATTGGTAGAGATTTCTCAGAAAATTCAACAAATTGGAATATTAGCAGATGCATATTAATAATTTTTAATGTTTTTTCATGAGTAGTGTTAATAAGAATTCCAATCATAATAAAAAATTAATATCTTTGCCGCTGATTTTTTCTGTAAAGAGGTGAAACATTATAATTTACTGTGTTGAATCATGCTATCTGAAAATAGTGAAAGTGCAATAAAGAAAACAGCGAAAACTTGAAAACCTGCTTTGAGAAAACAATCAACCAGGCAAGACCTGTAAAGCCGTAAGAACAGGAAAAAAAAGTTGCGCCCGACACAAATTAGGGAAATAATTATGTCAGAAATACAAAACGATGGTCATGGTTCACAAGAACCAACAATTATTGTAAATCAGGTAGAACACAAATCAAATGGAGTTGGTGTTGCAGGATTTGTACTTGCAATAATTGCCTCTTTTCTTGGTTGGATTCCCATTTTTGGATGGATTTTGTGGGTTGTAGGATTTATTCTATCGTTTGTTGGTGTGTTCAGAAAACCTAAAGGACTTGCTATTGCAGGCCTTATTATCTCCTCAGTAATACTTATTGTTTTGATTATTGTGTTTTCAATTCTATCAGAAGCTATTTTAGAAGCTTTCGATCTATTTTAGTTTTTGGTAAAAACAATTCATTTATTTGGCTGTATAAAGCTGCCGAATACTATGTGCTTTCCTATCAAGAGTTGTATGTAATTGACAGTAATGTTAATATGGGTTTATATTAGCATTAAACAACTTGAAATACTATAAATTATTAGAATTTGTGATTAATTATTCACTTTTCTTTCTTTTTTTGTCCTCAAAATTAATCCTGTGTTAACTCCCCTCCAAATTTTAGAAATTCAACAAAAACTAGCAGAAAGCAAGAAAATTGCTGTTTGTACACATTTAAATCCCGATGGAGATGCAGTAGGCTCTTCTTTAGCATTAAATTCCTATTTTAAAACTTTAGGCTTTGAAGTAAAATGTGTGATACCCAACAATATGCCGGAATTTTACAAGTGGATGCCCGGAGCTGATTCTATTATTAATGCTCAAAATAATTTTAAAGAAGCCAAAAAAATAATTTTAGAAGCTGACATCCTTTTTTTAGTGGATATGAGCGCTGAACATAGAAGTGGTGTCGATTTGGAAAACATTTTGTTAGAAGCTTCTGCATATAAAGTGTTGATAGACCACCATATTGACCCCACTGCAAAGTGTCATCTTATATATTCTATAATTAATGCTACTTCAACATGTGAAAACATTTTTCACTTTTTAAAAGAAATATCTGATAAACAATTTCTAAATAAAGAACTCGGAACTTGCATATATACGGGGATAATTACTGATACTGGATCTTTGAGTTTTTCATGTAATAATCCCGATACTTATACCTTATTAGCAAAGTTGATGGAAATTGGTGTAAATGGGGAAGAGATTCACCGTGAAGTTTATGATAACTATTCAGTTAGCCGTATTCATTTGCTGGGAATTAGCTTGAATAAGTTAAAAGTATTCCCTCAACTTGGAACGTCGTACATGTATCTAACAAAAGAAGAAATGAAAACAAATGGATTTAAAGAAGGTGATACCGAGGGGTTTGTAAACTATGGAATCTCTCTAAAAGGTATTTTCTTTACTGCTTTTTTTACAGAAAGAGATAAACGTATTAGAATATCGTTTCGTTCTAAAGATTCTTTTGATGTAAATAATTTTGCGAAAACATACTTCAAAGGTGGTGGACATAGAAACGCTGCTGCTGCATACCACTTCGATACATTAGAAAATACTATTAATTATTTTGTACAGGTTATTCACAAACATCCGGAACTGAATAAATAGGCAATAAGTTTATGTATAATTATATGAGTAATTCAAAATACAAAATGCAAAATACAAAAACAATCATTTCTTGCTTTTTACTCCTCTCTTCTTTCCTATTACTTCTGTTTTCATGCAATAATTCATCTTCTACAGGCGTTATGTACAATTCAAAATCAAAAATAGAAGAATCAGATCCATTTATTATTGGAAATAAGAAAATTATAGAACTTGAAAATGAAGATATTGAACTTTTTTTGAAACGGTATAAATGGAAAATGAATAAAACTGAAACGGGATTAAGGTATGAAATTACAACTAAAAGGAAAGGTAATTATATTGAAATTGGTGAAACTGTTACTCTTGAATATATAACTCTGTTGTTGAATGGTGAAGAAATTTATAACTCAATTACTGATGGACTAAAACAATTTGAAGTGGAAAAATCAGATGAGATTGCTGGGTTGCATGAAGTAGTAAAATTGATGAGAAAAGGAGAAGAAGCAAGTTTAATAATCCCATCTCACTTAGCATACGGAGCAACAGGAGATGGAAACAAAATTCTGCCTTACCAAACAATAATAATGAAGATAAAAATAATTTTTTAAAATATTGTATATAAATGAAAAACTTAACAAAATTAATGATTGCCATTTTGGCGTTAGTAGCATTAGAAACCTCTTGCTCACACGGATTTATTAAAGAAGATGGACTCTTGTACAAATTTCATATGGAAAACAAAGATTCAGTACAGCCTCAAATAGGTGATCTTGTTGAATTTTCCTATAGCTTTCGTACTAAGGATTCTGTCATATCTGAGAACCAAATTGAAGATATAATAATTGAATCAATATACCTTGGTGATGTTTATGCAGCGCTTAGAAAACTACATTTGGGAGATAGTGCAACTTTTATTATGAATGGAGACACTTTCTATCACTATTTTATGGACGAACCTTTCCCTTCTGATAAAAGTGAACTTTACTTTGATGCTAAACTTATTAAGATAACACCTAAAGAAGAATTTGAAAAGCAGCAAGCTGAAAAAATGAAACAATATGAAAGTTTTATGGAAGAATTAAAAAACTTAGAAGAAAGTATGATAAATGATTATATTACTAATAACAAAGTAAAAGTTAAACCTTGTGAAAGTGGACTCTATTTTATGAAAAGTTTCTCCGGAAAAGGAAAACCAATATTAATCGGATCAAAAGTTTCAGTTAATTTAACCGGTAAATTGCTAAATGGCACAATTTTTAGTAGTTCGTTAGATAGTGGAGTCCCCTTCGAAATTACTGTGGGCAATAGTCAGATTATTTTAGGTTTGAAAGAAGCGTTATTGTTAATGAAAGAAGGAGACAAAGCAACTGTACTTATTCCCTCTAAACTGGCTTATGGTAAAAATGGTAATCGTATTATACAACCCTATACTCCACTTATTTTTGATTTGGAAATTGTTTCGGTAGAATAATTTTTTATTTTTGCCCGCCATTTTAGAATGGGGCGTTAGCTCAGTTGGCTAGAGCGTTAGACTGGCAGTCTAAAGGTCACGGGTTCGACTCCCGTACGCTCCACAATAGTTCGAAAAGCAAAATATCTTATGTATAAATTAGTGTTAATTCGCCATGGGCAAAGTACTTGGAATAAAGAAAATAGATTTACAGGTTGGACAGATGTGGATATCACACAACAAGGTGTAAAAGAAGCAGTTAAAGCAGGAAAAATACTGAAAGATTCTGGTTTTAATTTTGGCTATGCTTATACATCTCTTTTAAAGCGGGCCATTAAAACATTGCACTATGTATTGAATGAGATGGATCTGTTATGGATTCCTGTGGAAAAATCATGGACCTTGAACGAAAAACATTACGGTGTTATTCAAGGAATGAATAAAGTAGAGATGGTAGAAAAGTATGGAGCCGAACAAGTGTTGATGTGGAGAAGAGGTTTCGCTGTTTGTCCCCCTTCTATTCCGATAGAAGATCAGCGCCATCCTGTCCACGATGCAAAGTATCAAAATATTATTGATGACGCAGCAAGACCCGGAACAGAGTCACTCCTTGATACTGTTAATCGTATTGTACCTTATTGGGAAACAGAAATAAAAGAAAAACTGAAAATACACAAAGAAGTGTTAATTTCTGCACACGGAAATAGTTTGCGAGCTATTATTAAATACTTGAAAAATATTTCCGATGAAGAAATTGTTGAATTGAATATCCCAACAGGAATTGCATATATTTTTACTTTTGACGAACAACTTAATTTTGTGAGTGATGAATTTTTAGCAGATAAAAAAACACTGAAAAAACTTTTAGATGAAGTAAAAAATCAAACTAAACGGCAATCACAATGAGTAAGAAAACATTATTACAATTTGCAAAAGGGGAGAAAGTAGAGCCTAAGTATTTTTGCAGATATACAGTAATAAAGCAGGCAATATTATTATCCTCTATTGTGATAGAAACCAAACAATATTAAGCAACGATAATATATTCTATGATGACAATGAGAGCGAACATAATCCAACCAATGAGGAAATACTATTTGCCATTGAGAAATATATCAGTAATGGCGGCAAAGTAAAAATACATGACGGGCATTATCCTCCCGTGCTTCCGTTTATGATAGGAATTGAAGAATTGGAAGATTAAAAAATCTCACAAAGTGAGTACAACCAACTATTTCACAAAAACCGAGAAAGCCTCTTAAAATTGATATTTTGGGGCAAATTTTGGATATTTCAGTAATAGACACATCCTCAAAAAATTGAATAAATAATTTTATTCACAATTTTATCAAAGTATTGTTTTTTTATTTGTCCCAACGGAAATGAAACAATATTTTCCATAGTGGTCATTAGAATATGACATTTCACATAACTTTGTTTTGAAAAACTGAAATTTAATACCATATCATTTGACAATTCATAATAATAATTTGAATTATAATCTTTTGAAGTTATCAAAACGAGATAAACAAACCCCTCACTTTCTATTAACTCATTATTTGAAACGACTATTGCATAGTGATTTTTTGCCTTACCGTCCGGGAAAATAAACTCTACATTTACAATATCACGCTGATTAATCCTCATAGCGTTCTAAAATTTTTTGAGCATTACGAATAGCATTGAAAACAAAAACTTCATTTTCAGTATATACTTCCTTTTTGCCAAAAACATTATTGTATTGCTTTTGTACCAAGTTTGTTTTTGCAACCGGCATAACGGTTTTTTTTACTTGACAAGTATTCATAATAGATTTGTTTTAACACGGCAAAAATAAAAAAAAGCAAACAACAACATAACAACAACAAATAAATATGCTATTTGTGTTACGATAGTTCCACGAAAGCTGTACGAAGACTCATTTGCTAAATTGTATTTTTTTTATTTTTAATACATTACACGATTTTTACCTCTTGTATTTTAGGCAGACGGTCAGATTATCAAATAGTTATGTATTGAAAATTTATTATTTTTGCCCTCAACCACGAAAACAAATAAAGTGTATATTTGCATTTGAAATTGATACCTAAAAGGTATTGTTTTAATGCAACGAAAAGCATCTTGAAAAACACGATTTTTTGGGTGCTTTTTTCATTATTTTTTAATAAAATGTCAAACACGTGCCAAAACAATAAAATAAGAAATGCTAACAATCTATAAAATAAATTATTAGCATTTAAATCAGCGACTCCGGCGGGATTCAAACCCACGACCTTCAGAACCGGAATCTGACGTTCTATTCAGCTGAACTACGGAGCCATTGCAGGTGCAAAGAAACACTTTTTTAGTTTTTACGGTTCAATTGGTTTAAAGCATTTCTGTATTTTGTTGCATTTCGTTCATGTTCCGATAGTGTGGCAGCAAAATTGTGTGCGCCGGAAAAATCCTCTTTAGCACACATATACAAATAGTTATGCTTCGTATATTGCAACACGGAATCAATGGTAGAGGGCGCCGGAAAACGAATGGGACCGGGCGGCAAACCCGCATACATATAGGTATTGTAAGGAGAATCGGTTTCCAAATGTTTGTACAATATGCGCTTCAAAGTAACATCTCCCACCGCAAACTTTACCGTGGGGTCGGCTTGCAACCGCATCCCAATGCGCAACCGATTAATATACACACCGGCAATGATGGGCTTTTCAAACTCTTTGTAATTCTCCTCTTCCACTATAGAAGCCAATGTGGTAACTTCATTGGGCGAAAGAGAGATAGCGTGAGCCTGTTCCAAACGCTTCTCATTCCAAAAGTTTTGATAAAAGGTTTGAAATTTCTCTACAAACTCATCAGCATCAATGTCATAATAAATTTGGTAAGTGTCCGGAATAAAAAGCGCCGGCAGGGTTTCTTTTGTAAAACCCAGTGAACAGATATAATCTGCATTTTCTAATAGTTTTTGTAACTCTTGAGCAGAAAAAAGGAATTTTCCGGCAATTTTTTGCAGAAAATCGGACAAAGTACGCACATTGTTAAAAGTGAAAGCCACCGGATAGTGCTGCCCTGTTCTCAATCTTTTAATTACCTGATAGTTTGTTTCATTAGCATTTATCTCATACCTCCCGCGCATCACATTTTTATCATATTTGAGAATTTTAGATGCTATTTTGAAAGTTTTAATGTTACTAATAATGTTGTTTTTCGACAAAGAATCCATCACCTGATTAAATGTTGCATTTTTTGGGATGATTAATGTAGAAAAAGTAGTATTTGGTGTAAAAAAGATGATTTTTCTTGCAACAAAAGCGGAGGTAATGACAAAAAATATCAGCAAAACGCTAATTATTATGGTTATTCGTAGTTTTTTCATATTAATTAGTTCAATTTATTCAATTCCTGTTCAGCAACGATTTTATCAATACATCTTTTAATCAAGATATCTAACGAGCTATTTTCCAAATAATTTGCAGGCGCCATAAAGTGTGCACGTTGCTGAAGAACAATCTCTTCGCAAATCTCTCTCGGCGCTTTTTTACGGTTTTCGGACGGGATGAAGTTTTCGTTGTAAACGGCAATAGTAAATCCGCCTTGCATTTTCACCATTTTCATTGCCGGAATATCAGTTTCCCCATCGCCGAGATAGATCATATTGGAAAAAGGGATCGGTTTGTCATTTTCCGGTACAATTTTGTTAATCAAAGTGTTGTCGTAAGAGTTATGAATCCCTTTGTTGATACGAAATAGAAACTGTGTTTTGTTGGTGTAGTTTACTCCTAACGAGGGCCAGCACGCCACACCCTTTGCATCGTACATAAAACCGGAAGCAAAAATATCTTTAAAGTGTTTGGCAATTGAGGTACCCTCTACAAACTCACGCAATCCCGAAGAGATGATATAGTGCTCTATTTCAAATCCTTTTTCAGCGGCGTACCGGTTTATTCTTTCAAAATATGATTCCACACCCTGATAAAAGGTGATCTGTTTGCCATATTGAAAAAAATCCTCTTTTTCTATAGAGATATTTTTTTGTTTCGCTTTCTCTACCATTAAAAACATATAAGCCAACACCTCATCCATATCATGTTGTTTGGCAATTTCGTTCGCCTCTTTCCAAAACTCGTGAATATCCATATTCAGGTCAGGGATGAAATTGTGCTCTTG
>JAITUN010000319.1 GCA_031286285.1 Bacteroidales bacterium
CTTCGTCAGCCAAATCAAAAAAAGATTTTTGATTATCACGAAATTGTCTGCTTGTAACTTCTACTATTGCCATATTATTAACATTGTCTGTTTGTGTACCAAATTTGGTACAAAGATACTGCTTTTTTTATTTCCATAACAACTATCTTTCCGCAACAGAAAAAGCGCTAAAAATCACGAATACAACGAACTTTATGATCATAAGTTAAATTTTTTTCCACTATATACCAATGATTACCTCCCCAAGAATCACATTCTAACAAATAAGCACGTCTATAATCATCTTCAGTAGAAGTCCACACGCCTGACTCTGACCAACCTATAATATTAAGAACTGTAGCTAATTCATAGCTACTTGGCAAGTACCAATCATCATAGCCATTAAGGATTAAACAGTCACATATTTTAGCAGCGTAGTTTCCTTCTCCCTGGGCTTGTACTATTTTTGCTGTATTACTTTTGCCTGTACCAATCTCCTCTCCATCAGCACCTGTTTCTATCCATTTACTACTCCATTGTATGCCAGTGGCTTGATATTTAGTTGTAGCCACAAATCCATGCTGACCTGTTTCATCAACATAAACGATAATTCCGCCTTCCGCATATTCTCCCACTTTATATTTTGATGAACTAAAGTTTTTTTGTTCGCCATAAGCAGTACCTGCTTCATTGGTGGCATAAGCTCTTACATAATAAAGTGTACCTTGATTGAGTCCGGTTATGTTGCTTGTAAAACTACCTGTTCCGGAGCCATTAGTGGTTTTCTTATCATCAATAGTTGGATTTTCGGAAGTACTCCAACAAACGCCCCGTGCAGTAACTGAACCAAATCCTTCATTTGTTACATCTCCTCCACATTGAGCAGATGAAGTTGTAATGCTTGTTATATTTGCTGTTGTAACTGTTGGTAGATAGAGATACTTGGTTGTAAAATTCATTTGTTCCCCGTAAGCTGTACCGATACTATTGGTAGCATAAGCCCTCACGTAATAAACTGTTTCTTTATCAAGTCCTGAAATATCACTGGTAAAACTACCTGTTCCTGTGCCGTTTGTGGTTTTGTTATCAGCAATGGTAGGATTTTCGGATGTACTCCAGCAGACGCCACGCGCAGTTACCGGACTGTTTCCATTATCGGTAACATTTCCTCCCGAAGTAGCAGATGTAGCTGTAATATTGGTTACGGCATTGGTGGTTACTTTGGGTAATTTTGCCTTCGCAAACGTGATGGCGTCTAAATGGATGATAGAGCCATTGGTATTTTCCCATCTAAACGAATGTTTACCTTTTTCAAAAGTATATACCCATTTTTTCCAATTATTTCCTAAAGAAACAGATGAAAACGCTTGCGCTTTATTGCCATCAATGTATAAGTCGAAATAATCTTCTCCTCTGATATGAAATTCAACATAACCTGCTGTACTCATGGTTTTTTGGGTAAAAACAGAAGAAACGGGGTTGTCTGCTCTCAATGAATAATTGTCGTCATATCCCATAGCAACATCAACTACCCAAGTGTTTGTTTTCCAACTGGGAGGGATTTCCCCATCGGCAAAGGTAACAAAGTTGGGGCTTTCATTTTCATCGCCTCCTCCGGTATCAATAATCGTTACCGTAATGGATGCCTCTGCTTGCTTGCCTTCTGTAGTTGTTGCTACCGCTTTAATGGTATGCGTTCCAATAGTAAGAAACTCGGAAATAATTGTAAGCGTATAAGGTTCTACTTCGGCAACATTACACGCAAGGCTATCAAGATATACCGTTACCATTTCAATAGTTCCTGTGGTACTTTTAGCTTCCACCGTTACTGTAATATCTTCGTCAAGAGGAAGTTCCACTCCATTTGCAGGCGAAGTAATCTTACAAGTCAGCCCTCCGTTTCCGGTTCTCGGTTCATCTTTTTTACAACCGCTCCATGCGAAAATCATCGCTAATCCTAATAAAATGAGATACTTTTTCATTAATTTCATTATTTTATTCAATATTAAATTTTTACCGTGCAAAAATACTGTTTTTTTTGCGACAACGCTTTTTTTTTAATCCTCTTACGGTTTTGCGATCTTACACGTCTTACGGTCTCTCATGAAGCTCCACGTTTGTAGCGCCACCGACAGCACAATTAACCCCAATCCGGTATAGAATGCGAAGTTTAACTCTTTTTCTTCTCCGAAAATAATCATTGCTAAAATGATGCTGTAGAGCGGTTCGAGGTTGTAGCTGAGGTTTACCGTAAAGGCAGATATTTTTCTAAGCGCCTGAGTTTGAAGCGTATATAGTCCGATGGTGCAAAATACGGCGAGGCATAATATATAGACGCTGTTGGAAACGTCGGGATAAACAAATATTTCGGACGAGAAGTAGAGAAAAAACGGAATGAGAACGCTCACAAACAAAAATCCGCTAACCATTTCGTAAAACAATATCGTGGTTGACGAGTGCTGGGTGCTGATATGTTTATTGGCGATGATAAAAAGCGCTGCCAAAGCCGACGAGATGGTTCCGAGCGTGATACCCAACCGGTATCTGGAGTCGAAATGGAAAATCAACGCAATGCCGAATAATGTTAATGCGCTGAAAAACAGTTCTTTAATTTTGAGTCGCCGCCTGTGCAACAAAGGTTCAAAAATAGCCGTAAACACGCCCGACAACGAAAAACAAACCACGCCAATCGAGACGTTGGATGCCTTGATGCTGCCATAAAAGAAAATCCAATGTAATGTCAGTAAAATTCCTGTGCCTGCGAGTTTGGCGAGTTCTTTGGCGGAGAGACGTTGCAGTTGTTTTTTGACAGACAGGACAACAAGCAGGATGATGGAGGTAATCAGCATACGATACCACACCAGAAACACTTCGTTCAACGTGATGAGTTTGCCGAGTATGCCGGTAAATCCGGCGATGAAGATGGAGAGGTGTAATCTTACAAAATATTGTTTCATCTGCTGTGTGAGGGTAGGGTA
>JAITUN010000016.1 GCA_031286285.1 Bacteroidales bacterium
AAACACATACACTGATTGGGAAAAATGCAGTGAATTGTATAAAATGTTGAGTTTGTTTGAACAAGATTATTTTGTTGATGAAAATTTTCTAAAAAAATACCCATATCCGATAACTAATAAAAATATCAAGAAAATGGTAGAAACATTAGAGTACATTTCAGCTGACCCTAAAGTTAGACGGGCAATGCAAGAGGAGTATTGGGCAGCGTTGAATGAGACCATGTGGGAAAATCAGGTTGCGGCACAGTCCAACCAAATAGTGACACTGTCTAATGAAAATGAAGAGTTGCGACGATTATTGCAGCAAGCAGGCATAAGCATTCCCTCTAACTAAACGAATGAAACAAAAATGCCAGCAGATAACTTGCGGTTTGGCGCAACGGCGGCAGTAACACGCATGAACTTTTCGTGCGAACTTGAATTGCCGTGCGCCGCAGAAATGGCAGTGGAAGCCGCCGCTGACGCCAAGCCGCTGTGTCGTTATGTGCAAGCGGGCGAGAGTGCGGTAAAAATGATTACCGTTCCGAAAAAAAATGAAAAATATGTAGACTATTCTGAAAAAAGTTGTAATTTTGCGTTTTTATTAAAAATAATAACAATTGAAATAGTATGCATATATCCAATCCCATATACGACGTGGTCTTCAAATACATGCTTGAAGACAGCAAGGTGGCAAAACTCTTTCTTTCCGCTATTATTGGCGAGGATATTACGGATTTGGAATTCAGCGCACAGGAACGTACCGTTGAAATTCCTCAAAGCGCCCAAGAAAGAGCGCCATTGACGGTTTGCCGTGTTGATTTTTCGGCAAAAATCCGTACCGAAAACGGTTTCAAAACAGTGATTATTGAACTTCAAAAAGCGAAATACCTGTCCGACCTGATGCGTTTTCGGCGATATTTGGGAGTTCACTACCAAAATCCGAGCAACAGTTATGATGATAAACAGAATAAGGCGCGACAAATTTATTGCATTTACTTTCTTGATTACGGCATGGATTTACCCCCCAGACCGGTGTTGAAAGTTAATTACAGGGTTTGGGACGCTTATACGGGCGATGAATTTCCTCCTTCGGGCGAATTTGTATCCGGTCTTCATCATTGTTCTTGGATTGTACAGATTCGACACTTGAAGCAGCATCGCCGCAATGATCTTGAAAAATTATTGAGCGTTTTTGACCAGAGTAATCTCGCCGACGACACCAAGCATATTTTAGATGTCGATGATGAAATTTTTCCTGAAGAATATCGTCAAATTATTCGTCGTTTACGCAAGGCTATGGAAGACCCTCAAAAGAGGCGGGAAATGGAGTTGGAAGACGAAATCATCAAGGAACTTCAAGACAAAGAGCGTCAGATAGAAGAAAAGAACAAAGTAATTATCGATATGGGTAAAACCATTGCCGACAAAGACCAAACCATTGCCGACAATGCTAAAATCATTGCCGACAAAGACCAAGCCATTGCCGACAATGCTAAAATCATTGCGGAATTGGAAAGGAAACTTGCCGAACAGAAATTGAAAGTATAGCAGTGCGGAAAACTAATACCAAAATGCCGGCACATAACTTGCGGTTTGGCGCAACGGCGGCAGTATACGCAAGTGTATTTGGTATTCGGATATTTTTCGTATCTTTGCGCCCTCAATGTTTAATCAATTAAGTTTATCAATATGCCATTTAAATTATCAGATTCAGAATTATCGCGTTTGACAATTTTGTATAAAAAAGAAAAGAATAAAACTCGTGCCAATCGCATCAATATCATTTTGTTATTGCACAAAGGCTATAAAGGAGTTGAAATTTCCTCCATCTTAAATCTTGACCAAGATACCATTACCAAATGGAAATCCCGCTACCTTAACCGCGTTGATGACGAGAGTTGGTTAGATGATGCCTACCAACCATATGTCGGCAAGTTGTCATATGTAGAAATCAGCCAATTACGAAAATACGTTATGACCTTTTTAGTTGGGAATAAAAAAGAACTTGCGTCTTTTATAGAGCAGTCATACTGTGTGTCTTATTCGCCGTCAGGTTTGAACAGGTTGCTGCACCGCGCCTGTTTGTCATGGCAAACCATTCACAAACTGCCCGGCAAATGCCCTGTACATCTTCAAGAAGAATGGATTAAAAAATTTGACGAGAAATTAAAGAATACAGACTTTTCTACTGAAGTGATACTGTTTATGGACAGTGTTCATCCTACTCACAATAGTGTTTATACAAAATTGTGGTCGCAGATTGGCCTTCCCCGTTGGATTTCAAGCAATACCGGCAGAAACCGTGTTAATATATCGGGAGCATATAATCCTGTCAATCAAGAGTTAGTTGTGATTGAAGGCAAAACGGTAAACGGAGAGGCAACAATTGAACTTTTAAAAAAATGTCTTGAAAAATATACAGATAAAGAGACTATTACGATTTATTTAGATAACGCATCTTATCACAAAAGCAAAGAAGTGAAATCTTTTTTAGAGGAACATCCAAAAATACAATTCTCATTCTTACCTCCGTATTCGCCTAATTTAAACTTGATTGAAAGACTATGGAAATTTGTAAATGAAAAAGTCATTAATTTGAAGTATTATCCTGAATTTAGCGAATTTAAGAATAAACTGTTGAACTTCTATGACAACATCCACGTATATGCCGACGAATTAGAAAGAAGGATAACATTCAATTTTCAAACATTTCAAAACTGTGTAGCATAAATCCGAAAACCATTCTCACATTAGTATAATCAAGAAATGCAGGAATATCTGGCAATGAATTTAAAGATTTTTGGGGATTAAAGAGGTTTGTTCCAACAATTTCATTATCTATTCCTATTTTATTCAATGCAACTCTACGGTATAGGCAAGGCATACAAAGACCGCAATGAGTTGCATTTCTTATCTCCCAATGTATTTTATGCCCTCTTTTTGCGCAGGAACACGATGATTTATATGATGTAAGTAATAAATCTCTATCTTTACATTCTTCCAACATCTCTCCTTTGGTTTTCATTTCGTATTCGTTCTTTATAGAATGTTGCAAACCTAACATTGAAATAAATTCAGAAACTTTTGATAGGTAATAAGGATGTG
>JAITUN010000089.1 GCA_031286285.1 Bacteroidales bacterium
GTCCGTCGATCAACACTCAAAGTATCCGCTACATATTGCTGCGAAAGTCTTTTTGCTGTTCTTAGTTTCCTAATAATACTACCAATTTCCATAATAGAATAGTTTTTGTGCAACAAATGTACTAAATTATTTGAAAAAATACTCTCTAATGTAGAATCTCCTATAAAAATGTTATACTTGCATAATTTTTACAGAAATCGGATGTTCATATCATTACAAAACGAATGTAAAGACAACAATGCCTTTATGTTGGTTAACTTTAAATAAATGGGTTGTTGGATTTTATTTCGTGAAGTGATTTTGCACTTCTTCGTTGGGAACCATTTCTTCCTTAAAGATGTAGGCTCCGGTTTTGGGCGATTTGACCATTTTGATTACTTTTGAGTAACTGCGCCCTTCGCTCTTTTTAAATGTTGCTATTGCTTTCTTTGCCATAACTTATTCTCCCCTTACTTAATTTCTTTGTGAACTGTCATTTTTTTCAATACAGGATTGTATTTTTTTAACTCTAAGCGCTGTGTCGTATTTTTTCTATTCTTGGTTGTGATATACCGCGATGTACCCGGCATGCCGCTTCCCTTGTGTTCCGTACACTCAAGGATGACCTGGATTCTGTTTCCTTTTACTTTTTTTGCCATTTTCCGTTTCCTCCCGTATTATGCATTTAAAAAACCGTTTTGTGCCGCATCCCGAATCGCTGCATCCAAACCGACTTTGTTAATCAACCGCAAACCTGCAGCCGAGACTTTCAGCGTAACCCAACAATCCTGTTCAACCCAATAAAATTTCTTCGAAAACAAATTGACATCGAATTTCCGTTTGGTTCGTTTATTTGAGTGTGCAACGTTGTTCCCAACCATTGCCTTCTTTCCTGTTATTTGACAAATCTTAGACATCGCTTTTTATTTTTTGCAAATCATTTTTCGTAAATAGGGCGCAAAGGTACGACTATTATTTTTACCTTGCAAATTTCTTTCTGAAAAAAAGTACGCAGGATGAGATTTGAACTCACACACCGTTACCGGCACTACCCCCTCAAAGTAGCGTGTCTACCAATTCCACCACCTGCGCGTTTGTAAACTCTTCAAAAACTATCTGAACCTTTGAGGGTTCAGATAGTTTAGATGATTGTGCCCAGAACAGGACTCGAACCTGCACAGCTGTTAACCACTCGCACCTGAAACGAGCGCGTCTACCAATTCCGCCACCTGGGCATACGAAAGAAAACAATCAAAAAACAACCTGTTCCGTTATATTTGGCATTGCTGCAATAAGGAGGCTGTCATGCTGCTTTCGCTGTTTTTTTGAGCGGAAGACGGGACTCGAACCCGCGACCCTAACCTTGGCAAGGTTATGCTCTACCAACTGAGCTACTTCCGCAATATCTCTTCTCATTGTTCAAACGACACCTTGCCAAGGTTAGGATTACATCTAACTTTTGGGGCAAGGTTATGCTCTACCAACTGAGCTACTTCCGCAAAAGATACTCTACCAACTGAGCTACTTCCGCAAAAACAGCTGCAAAGATAATTGTTTTTTTTTAGAAAAAAGAAATATATATCGTAATAATCTCAGGGCAACCGCATCAAAATTTTATCGCTAATATGTCAATGGTGATATATCAGGCTTTCAGCCTTCAATTTGGGGGACATCTATTACCTAAGGCGTTGCCGTTGAACTGATATATTTTACGCTGAAAGCGTAAAATAATATTCAATTATTCAATTATTCACAATTCATAACTGTTTTTTAGCCCCGTCGCCTCCAACCACACATCGGCCATTAACTGCCGGCCCGGCAAGTCGGGATGGACGCCATCGGCTGCCCAGTAACTTGCCGGAGCTAATTTCAGCGCCTCATCAAATGCAGACTGGAAAGGGACAAAAACCGCACTGAATTCATCAGCCAATTTCTTCGCAGCTAACCGGTAGGCGTCGAACATCGGAAACCATTGTGTATCGTTGATAGCCCTGCCTCCCTTTACCGTAAAAGGCTCACATAAAACAAATTGTATGTTCGGTAACTTGTCTTTGGTATATTTCAGCAACGCCCGCAGGTCATTTTCATAGATTTCGACGGTTCCCTTATAATCTCCGGTTAAGGTATGCCAATAATCGTTCACCCCAATCAGGATGCTCAATACATCCGGACTGAAAGCCAATGCTTCCGCATCCCATCGTTCGCGCAACTGATACACTTTATTGCCGCTGATTCCGCGGTTATAAATTTTCAGTTGTTTCTCGGCATGGGTTTTCAACAACTGTGTCGATGTAAACAAGGCATATCCGTTGCCCAAGTGTTCCAGGGTATTACAGGCGTTACTATCTCTTTTTCGTCCGCCATCAGTAATTGAATCACCCTGAAAAAGGATTATGCTGTCCTTTTTTAAGTTGATTTTCGTTGCCGTTAAGCCATTTTGCTTATTAACAACCGCTTTCGCTAATTCCGGGAGCATGGCCAAACTCAATCCGGCCAAGGCCCCTTTTTTCAAAAAATCACGTCTTGTATTCATAAATATTATGATATTAATTTTTCAAAGAACAAATATACATCTATAAATTGAAACATTAAGAAAAAGTAAAATTAAAATTTGCGTTTTTTGCGTCATTTGCGTTCAAAAAAATTAAGACAGCGCCTGCCGGATATCATCGAATAAATCATCGACCGGTTCCAAGCCGACGGATAAACGGATGGTTTGTTCGCGCACATTCATTTTCTCTCGCTGTTCGGCGGTAAATGTTCCATAAATTGTACCGGCAGGATGAATGATAAGGCTCCGGTTATCAAACAAATTGGTTGCCCTCCGGATTACTTTCAACCGGTTTAGAAAAGCAAAACAGGCGGCTCGCGACGCCAAATCGAACGTCAGCATCGCCCCCGGATATTTACCGAACTGGGCGGTACTTATCTCATAAAACGGATTGTCATTCAGACCGGGATAGTTGACCGAAAGAATCGCCGGCAGTGTTTGCAAACGATTTGCCAATTCCAAACAGGTCGAAGCCTGCCGCTCGAACCGTAACTTCAACGTTTCCAATCCCAGCGTTTGCATATAAGCAACCTGAGGCGTCATGTAACATCCCATACTGCGACCGATTTCTCTCTTCATACGTGCCGTAAATGCCTCAAAACCATATTTTTCATGCCATGACTGCAAGACTTTCGAACGACTCCAGTCGAATGTCCCGTAATCCAATATCAGCCCTCCCGTCGAAGTAGCCCCTCCGGAAATATATTTTGTGGCAGAAATTACTTCTATATTTACTCCAAAGGATTTCGCATCAAAGACACAAAACGGTACCACCGTCGTAT
>JAITUN010000091.1 GCA_031286285.1 Bacteroidales bacterium
CAGCCTCTACCATACTGTTAGAGAAGATAATATCTTTTTGAGCAACCAGTCTCGTTAAGTTCAATTCTTTGTTTTCAATAGCATTACAAACAAATCCTTTATTCTCAATACCATCATCCACAAGCAAAACGGTGGGAGGCTTTTCTTTTTCAAGAATACAATTGGAATAAACGTTTCGGAGGTTGTCTAACATAATGGAAGATTTATACTCCAAAGATATTTTCCAACCCAAAATCATTCTTGAAAAATTATCTACAATAAAGTAAATAAAGCATTTAGTGTTATCCAATGGGCGGTAAACGCACACATCGGCATGTATAATCTCTTTGGGTTTTGCAGCGCGAATACCTGTTTTTTGCTTTGCCTTAAACAGTTTACGGTCATTGGAAAAGATTGGTTATTCAGAAAAGTTCGTATAAGTTCTAACTTTTCATCCGTAAATAAATTATGATACCCGATCATCTTACTGAAATCTCTTTTTCCCCAACTGTAAAGCGTGCTTTTGGGAATATGTCTGTAAATATCCTTGTTTAACAGACCTAATTTGTATTGAATTGAAAAATCGGTGTGGTAGGATCTTTTCATATTTTTCTTTTATTATAGAAATTATATTTACCATATCTTGCGTTTATATAGAAATTATAGTTACTTTTGCAGCGTAATTATTGTTGGAAATACGAAAACAAAATTACACAAAAATTTCAATTAACAACAAAATCAAAATCAATTACCACTGATTGAAAGTCAATCAAAAAAATTAACCTTAAAAAATCACATTATGAACACCGAACAACCCTCTCAAAAAACCTCCTCCCCATCATCTAATTGTCTTGTCCTGAAATAGGTTTACACAAAAACCTATAAAAATGGACAAAAAAAGTAAATTCATTACAGAACCGAGAAGCGGTTCATCATTGACGCTTGAAGAGCGTCATCAAATGGTATTGGAGTATCTTCGGAGTAACCAAACCAAGTACGAAATTTGGAAGAAATATACCGGACAGGACAGTGAACACGGTAAGATTCTGTTATGGTTAAGGCAGTTCGGCTACCAGGACAAACGAAAAGGATGTAGTTTTGCCGTTCAAAAAGCACGTATGAATCATACTAGAAAAACACTTGTAAAGAAGAAAGAAGTTGATTTCGAGAAATTACAGCTCAAGAATCGTATTGCACAATTAGAGAAACAATTAGAAGAAGCTGAGATGAAAGCGATAGCTTTCTCCACGATGGTAGATGTAGCAGAAGAAACATTTAAAATTCCAATACGAAAAAAATTCAACACCAAACCATAGCGCGCGTTAAGCACGAGCATGGCAAATGGTCGCAAGCGACTGTTTGTGGATGGTTTGGGATAAGCAGACATGCTCATTATAAATATGTTCACCAAGAGCAATCTGATTTTGTTGATGAAGAATCTATTTTGTTAGCTATCAAAGAAATTAGAAAAACACATCCAAAACTGGGAGGTCGCAAGTTGTACAAAGAACTTCAATCTTTTTTCAAAACTTCTTCGATAAAAATGGGTAGAGATGCGTTTTTCGATTTATTATACCGTAATAATTTGTTGATACAAAGGAAAAAACGTTATCATATCACCACGATGTCCAAGCACTGGTTGCTGAAGTATCCCAATTTGATAAAAGATTTTACTCCAACTATTTCTAATCAATTATGGGTTAGTGATATAACCTATATCAAAATAGGCAATAGATTTTATTATATCAGTTTTATTACCGATGCTTATTCTCATAAAATCGTGGGTTATCATGTGGCTGAGAGTTTGCATAGTGCGGAAACCATTAAAGCGTTGAAAATGGCTTTGCGAGAACTAAGTGACTCGTTCCAAAGCCATTTTCAACTCATCCACCACTCCGACAGAGGAGTACAGTATTGCGAGCAAAATTATGTAAAATTACTCCAAAACAATGGTATTCGTATTAGTATGACTCAAACTGGAGATCCAAGAGAAAATGCAATAGCAGAACGGGTTAATGGTATCATTAAAACAGAATATCTATTTGATTGTAAGGATATTTCTTTTCGAGAAGTAAAAAAACGAGTAGCCAAAGCTGTAAAAAGTTACAACACTACACGCCCTCACTTAAGTATTGGAAATCACTATCCGAACTTCGTTCACAAAAATAAAATTGAAATACAATCACTATGGAAAAACTACAAACAAAAAAAACTAATTTTGCAAACCTATTTTAGGACACAATGAAAAATGTAAACCTATTTCAGGACACTAATAAAAAAACAAGTCAAATCATGTAAACTTTTTTCAGGACGAGACATGCCTCTCTGGTTTCCTCTCCGGACAGATTTTCGGGCAAGACCGTATCGGGCAGCCTCCACGCATCAGGTTCTTCGTTATTAAAATATTCGTCTGCAAAGAGTTTACTGATTTGACTGCGGTTTTTGTAGAATCCGGTGTGGAACCATGTTTTGGTGTAAACAGGGGGAGATTGCGGGTCAAGCCCGCAATGACACGGGGCTCCGCTTTCTGCATTCTGCATTCCGCTTTCTGCATAACATTCACTGTCCCACTGCTCCACCATCCCAAACCCGCGAAATTCCCGTTCGGCAGGATCGAAGTAGCCGTGATGGTAAGCGTAGCGGTTGGTAAAATGCTTGTTCCCAACCAAGTCTATGGTTTCCACTTTTTCAAGTACATGAACCGGAAAAGGAAGTTTGGTAATCCAAGGATAGTTTGCCTTTCTGCCTTCTGCTTTCTGCTTTCCGCTCTCAAATTTGTCCTGCATGTAGAACTTGGTAGATGAACAGTAATGCAACTTGGTAATGCCGCCCATATTGTTGTTTATTTCGCTGAGCAGAAAGGGTTTTATGCCGGAGGTTAATTCCCAGTAGCGTAGTTTATTGTCTTGCGCGGGAAGGGATGAACTTACTACAATACATTGTGTTCCGTTGCCCAATAAATCTACGGTTTGAACAAAGGTTTGCTGATTGGCGTTTACTGCCAAACCTGCCGGCAGAGGCTCTTCCTGCCAGGCGTTGCCGGAGAGGTTTTTACAGTAGCGGATCTTTCCTTTGGAGATGTAGAGCAGGTCGGCAGTGCCGGTGCCGTCCACGTCAACCAGGTGCACGTAGCGGGTATCGAACTGATCTGTGCTGTCTAACAACGGCGGGTTGCCCATAATTACCTTTTCGCCAAACTTTCCATATCCGAGGTTGGGCCAATAGACAATCCCCTGATTGGTAATGCGCACAATATCAGTAAGCCCATCTCCACTCATATCGGCAAGAAAGATGCGGCGGTGGTAGTCTGAAAACACTATTCTTGGCGCTGAGCCGTGGCTGTCGCCGCAATGCACTTTACGGTACTGACTGTAACCCTCTTTCCCTTCACTGAAATAGATGTCGAAATAGTCGCCCTTGCTGATGACAATATCTGCCAAACCGTCTCCGGTTACGTCCATAAAACGGATGTTGGCGTCATCCAAGTCAATATTGGGAAATTTGTTAAAGTTGCGGAAGTTGAGCCACTTGCCGTCGGGTAAACGACTGAAAAAGCCGTTCAAGCCCTTGCCCTGTACAACCAATTCAGGAAAGCCATCGCTGTCAATATCGTTGAGACGAAAGGAGGTTTTGGCGTCGCGCACCACATTTGGTTTGGGTACTTCAGATTTGATACCGCCAAACGAAGGAGCACTTTCGGCATCAGGATTGACATACTTTTTATCACCGTGATTGGGTTTAAAATACCATGCATCGTTGCGCATGTTGAGAATACCGCTAATCCCTTCGCTGTAGAGATCTGCCCACTCGTTGTTCTGTCCGTCAATGCCGCCGGGAATGATGCCGGAAACCTCCTTAAAAGAGGTGGCGGGAACACCCTCGGTGTAGGTAAATTCTAAAGGCGGGAAGGTTTCTTCCAGGCTGTTATTATGTCCTTTGTGCATAACTTTTTCCAACAAACTAAAAGAACCGTTACTATTATATTTTAAATCGGTAGAGCGCACCTAGACGTTGACATTGGAACCATTGCCTAATATGGGTGTACCGAGTTCGTCGGTAAACCTGTGGAACATGAGGATTCGTTTGCACAGGCGGTAGGTACGGATTTCGAAACCGGCTTTGTAATTAGAGAAGGTGTCGGTGCGAACCGACCAGGGCTGATCCGGTTCGTATTGAGGATCATTTAGTTGGTGGTCGCCGTAATCGAAAACGAGGTTGAAAAGAAAATCACCTTCGTAATTGCTTTTTGTAGCACAGGAAGGGAATTTACCTTTGTTGCCGTAGGAGACGGATTTGAGGTAGGTGTTGGCAAAGGCGTTGTTTGACTTGATTCGATGCGACTCGAAACAATCGTTGGCAATGCCGGTGCCGTCTTCTTTTTGAAGACAGATGTCGTCGTTAAAGTACGAGATGATTTTGGCAACGAAACTGGTTGCACCAAAATCGG
>JAITUN010000104.1 GCA_031286285.1 Bacteroidales bacterium
TGCAAAACCTCTTCCGCATTGACCGTCGCCATACCCGTCGCGGCACAGCCGGTGAAACCGGCACAGGCTTGGGCTTGACGGTGTGCCGCGAAATGTTGGAAAAACATGGCACAACACTGCACGTAGAGAGCGAAGTAGGGCAGGGGAGTCGGTTTTGGTTTGAGATTTGTAGTGAGTAGTGAGAAAATTCCTTGTCCGCTTGCGGAAAAGGTGGCATTCGGCGGCGAAGAGCCGACGGATGACGGAAAAGGTAAACTTGTCCGCTTGCGGAATCAGAACTGCGTAGCCATTATTTTACCAAAAGTTGTTTTAAGGCTTCAATTTCTTGATGTAATACTAATATTTCCTGTTCGGCTTCAGCTCTTCCTTCTGTTCTTCCTTTTGCTAATCCTTTTGCCAATCCCTTTGCCAATCCCTTTGCCATTCCTTTTGCCAATCCTTTCTTTTTTGCTGTAGCAATACAGCTGCTTACATCCCAATAATCTATGAGATTCTGCATGTAGTTAAGATATTCTGATTGGTCTAATTGGGCAATTTCTGCGGCTGCAAATATCTTTTCAAATACGGCTTCGCGGAAACTATCGGGTAAATTGTCTAAAAGAGAAATATTTTTAATCACATACATCCATTTCTCAAAACGGGTTTCCAGTTCATCTATCTCTTTAGTAAACTTAGGCATCTCTAAATAGATAAAAGTCAATTTATCATAAAACACTTTGTGAGTTTTGATATCTGTTAATTTAACATCGTAACGATATTTGAGCGGGTCGTCTTCATCTTCTTCAAATACAAAATTCAGAATAGCAATCACATACACCGCTTTTAGCTCAAAGTGCCAGCCTCCTCCTTTAGTTGCCTGTTCTATAATTGGAAAGGTGGAATAGAACACGGTACGGTCTTTAAAAAATTCTTGTTCCTCTTTTTGAAGCTCAACAATAAACTTTTCCCCTTTTTCATTTTCGCAGTAAAGGTCGAAAATTGCTCTGCGGGAGTTTGAAGAGAGTCCCAATTTTTCCAATTTAAGATAAGAAATTGAAACAATGCGTCCCTGTTCTTCGTAAAGAAGTTCATTTAAAAAATCAAGTAACAGGTCTTTGTTACATTCCTCTCCGAATATCTTCTTAAAACCGAAGTCGGTAAAAAGATTGACATATCTTGACTTAATTGTTTCGTAAAGCATTTTTTTTCTCTTTTTTTCTTCTGTGAATTTTTTGTCAGATTTAGATTCCATAGCTAATTTAGTGTTTGTGAGTAAATTTAGTATTTTTGTTGTTGTTTTTAATCAACATGCGAATAAACATAAAAAATCATATAAATTCATAAAGGATGGTCATTTGGCATAACTAATTTTAACTATTTTTTTATTTCTTTGCGGATGATTTTTCGATGAACCTAAAATCACCACACCAACCGCAATGAATAAGACGCAAATACATAGAAGAAATTGTCCCGTTAGGGACAGGCTATTGGTAGAAAAAACGATACCAAGAAGTTGGAAATCCCGTAGGGATGATATGATGAAAAGAATAATAAAACAAATACCCATCGGGCTGAAAGCCCGAAATAATTCAGCCCGATGGCAACGCCTCGGGGGAACGAAATAACGTACAAATTAAAACGCCCTGTAAGGGCAGCATAATACAACAAAACATATTAAAAACAATAATTAAAAAAAAACCATATGAAAAACCTAGATTCCGCCCCCTCAAGCCTACGCACAGTTACAAGTGACAAGTTACGAGTGACAAGTTACGAGTTACGAGTGACAAGTGACGAGTTACAAGTGACAAGTGACGAGTTACAAGTGACAAGTGACGAAAGATTACTCACTACTCACTACTCACTACCACTACTCATTACTCTAATCCTCCTGCTCTTTTCCTCCTGCAATCGCATTAACAACCCCAACGTTGGGCAAAGCGTTTCGCTTTGCACCGACTCGCTGTGGACACCCACCGGCGATGCGGAATTGGACAGCCTGCTGCAACTTGCCGCGGTTGCTCCACAAGATACCACTCTTGCAGAATTGTATTATAAAATAGGTTTTAGATACTATGACTTTGATTTTGAAAAATCCAAAGAGTATTATATCAAATTGGGTGATCTTAGCGAAATGTTAGACTGGAAAGAAGGATATTACTTGTATGCATACGGTATCACAGAAATACTTCGCCGCGAAAATTTAGTTGATTCGGCTGATGTGATACTTCAAAAGGCATTGGATTTGGCAAAACTTGATAAAAATGAATCGTGGATAGCGAGTTTTCTTTTTTACATGGGCAATAATTGTTATTTTAAAGATTGGTATGCAACCGCTTTGGATTATTATATGGAAGCGATATTGTTTTATGAGAAAAATAATGATAGCAAATCATTATCCAATATTTATTCCATGATGTCTGAGACATACAGAAGTTTTGATGCTATGGATAAAGCTATTGAATACGGCGAAAAAGCAGTCGCCTTAAATGAGGAAAGTGAAATATTATTCTACTTTTTAGGCAGCTCATACTCGAATGAAAATCAATTTGAAAAAGCAAATATTTGTTTTGAAGAAGCGTTACGTTTGGCGGACTTGCATGGCAACCTCCACATTATGGTATGCACTTTACACGGTTTAGCCTATAACGCTTTGGATGTTTTTGATTTAGACAAGGCAGAAAAGTATTTGCAACAATCTTTAGAAGCCGACGACCAGTTTTCTGATGATGATTGGTGTCTGAATTATCTCATGTTTGGAAGATTAGAAATGTTGAAAGGTAATCTTAGTAAATCGGAAGAGTATATAAAAGAAGCGTTACAAATGGCTATTGAATGTGATCACCTGCATTATGAACGGTTATGTTATTTTATACTTGCTGACCTTGCTTTCGCCCAACACAAATACCGCGAATACTTGCAATATTGGGAAAAAATCGCTTCGGTAGAGATAGCCATAGGAATGGAAACTACCCGTGTTGCTGCCGAAGAGATGGCAGCCAAATATGAAACCGAAAAGAAACAACTTGAGATTGAGCGGCAAAAAACTATTATTGAAAAACAGAATCTGCAACGGGGTATCTTTATTGGAGGAATCGCTATTTGCGTGGCAATTCTTGCGCTGTTGTTCTTCCTGCTTCGTTTGCGCATCCGCCACAACAAAACCTTAACAGAAAAAACCGAAATTCTTGCCGAAATCAACGCCACGAAAGACAAATTTTTCAGCATCATCTCGCACGATTTGAGGAGTCCTGCCATCGCCCAGCGCGAAGCGATTCAACTGCTGTGCAACAAAGCGCAGCAATGGGATAAGGCAACGTTGTTAGACTATAGTCAAAACATGCTTCAGTCGGCAGACAGTCAGGTGGAACTGCTGAACAACCTGCTCAGCTGGGCGCAACTGCAAAGTGGGCGTATGGATTGTGTTCCCCTGCCGGCTAACCTATCCGTTAC
>JAITUN010000133.1 GCA_031286285.1 Bacteroidales bacterium
CGTAATAATGTCGAACTCCATTTTCTTTTTCGACATGAAAACGACTAACATTTACACTGAATCCGGTAAGCGCACCTTCAAGAATATGAGGCGACGATTCAATGAACTGTTCGGCAAAAGGGCGGGTAAATAAAGTTTGCCACGCACCCGCTTCATTGAACGAGCCCGCTTTAAATTCAGAACTCCAGACCTGGCTCAAACTGTCATGTCGCGATTTTATAGATAAGCCTCAAATTAGTACCCGGATATACGGTATTTGTTTCATTGACTATATCACAAATTTTACTTACCGCCTGGTTGCTTCTTTGATTGGCCATCGAATATAAAGTGATTTTTAGTTGTTCCTTCTCATGGTCTACTTCCATGTCAATTGATGTATTGATCACGGATTTGACTAATGCTCTAATTTCGTGTTCTGCACGCTTGTAGTGCGGGGCGAGTTGATTGGCTAAAGCGGTTTCGGCTCTGTAACACATCATTTTTATGACATTCTGTAACATTTTACTCTCTTTGTGTAATTGATTGTACCGGCAGTTTTCTGGCATTTGACTGATCGGGATTTTGTATGGAATTTTCTTTCGTTGCCCAACAAGGCTTTCTATTTGTTCTTCAACTGATTGTATATCTTCAATGATTACTAATCTTTTTTTCATCCATTTTTTGTTTTCCGATTCATCGGATTCTTCCAACGGATTTTTTTGATCGTATTCATACAATTTAGATCTTCGACGGGAAAGTTTTTCCCGCTCCCGTTTGATTTTGTAGGTGATATTATTGTATTCCACGTTGACCACTTTGATGTCGCCATCTAATTCATCTGTTGTATATTGTATTATTTTATCCAGATCATATTCCAGTCGCATATAGCGGAAGAAGTTTTCCTGTACCCATCGGGCAAACATTTGAGAAGCGATCATGATGATGGTTAAAATTTTATTGGTGGTAACAATGCTTGTTTGATGTCCATCCTTACAGAGTCTTCGTACCTCGCGCATGGGATATTTCCCGTCGGCGGAACAAAACTCCTGTTCGGCTAATTTCATGGTCTCATCTCTCATCGTGGTAGGAACCGTATATTCTTCAAAAAGAGATTCATCCCATTTATCTTTTACATTTTTGCGATAAGTGATCACCGCTATCCGATGTTTCTCCCACAGTTGGGCAAAAAAATGCGGCGAATAAGCTTCGCGGTCAAACACAAGGGTAAATAACGGTTCGTCAGGGTTGGCTTCCATGCGTTCTCTCTGCTGATGCGAAACATGATGAAGTCTGATAAGTTCGGGAATAATTTCAGCAGTAAGCATTTCACTCATCTTTTCATTGACATCGGCGGCAATATAAAAATAAGGTCTGCCATCGGATGCGTTCACCCAAAATTCCATCACACCGGGAAGACACAAACGTTGACGGCTGACATGCTTCTTGCCCAAATTGGCTAAATAACCGTGATAAACCTGAACATGACCGTCAATGTAATACAACTGGGGGGCTTCATTGGCCATCCAATTTTCTGAAAGGGAAGCCGCCCATTGGTCGCAACACTTTTGCGAGGTGAGTTCGCTAACCATCCCACGAAGTTTTTTCACTTCAGGAATGCGATCACTACCAACTATTTTGCCAAACTCTCCCGCCGAGTGATGTTTCGTCTGTTCAAAATTCTTGATACGGCACAGATAAAGAAAAGCGATGATAATCAGAAGACTGTCATAATTGTAGTATCCCCGCTGCCGCTGACTGTAGTGATTGCGATAACTCATCAAACCACATTCCAAAAGGAAAGGGAGAAGCAGCATCACACCCCCAAAAGGAATGCACTGACACGATTCAAACTGCACAGGAGCAGGAGGAAGACCCATAGCGCACAGCAAACGCTCCTCAGTGCGAGAGGCGGCGATACCTAAACCGTCGCCAGACTGAACATATAACTCGTTGCGCTCAGTGGGAGATGATAATGAAGAACTTGAATGAACTAAGGCAGAAGTTTGCGTTTTTTTTTTTAACTTGTCTTTCTTGATATGATAACTGATGGCAGCCTCGCTGACGTTGTGATTAAGCGCTGACCGATAAATACTTGCGCCACTGTCAAGGTCTAATTGAATGGCAGACAATTTTTCGGGCGTCATCTTATAACATTGTCCGCGTGTTTCTGTGCGACCAAAAAAATAACCCGCACCATGTTCCCGATAAGATTTGGCATAACGCTCAATGTTTTTGCGTGGAACACCAAGAGCATCAGATAATTCTCGTATGGTGCACCGCTCATTCCTAACAAGGTTGGCAAGGGCAAAACGGAAACCATTAACGTCGTTTTTAGCATGACAATAGATCGGATTGCCATAGAGGAGATAATACACGGTTCCGTCCTTTTCGAAGAAACCGACACAAGAATTGATCAGTTTGGTATTTTCAGGGAAAAAAGGAAGTACGGTTTGCATGGGATAAAATATTTTTCGCCAAAAATACAAAAAATAAAGTGCCATACGATTGAAACCTACCAGAATTATAGTGTTTTTTTATGCAGAAAAATGAAAAATACGCGACATCGCGGTTTTGCCTATTGCACACGGAAAGGCTTGATAGGTAGGGGGCGGGTCAGGAGTTCTGAATTTGCTAAAGCGTCCCAATTGTAGAAAATTTATTCTATCTTTGCCTCCTAATTCAAAATAGTTGAATCATGGCAATACGTAATATGATTTCTTTTGATTGGGCTTTGAAACGCCTTCTTCGCAACAAAGCCAATTTTGAGGTACTTGAAGGATTCCTGAGCGAACTGCTTCAACGTAGAATTATCATCCGAAACAAAGGTGAAAGCCAAGGTAATCAGTCAGATAAAGAAGATAAATACAACCAAGTGGACGTATTTGTTGAGGCTGACGAAAAGGAGTTGGTCATTATCGAACTTCAATTTAACGATCAACACGATTACTTTCAGCGTATGCTGTATGGCGCGAGCAATTCTATTATGGAACATATTCAAAAAGGAGATCCATATAGCAAAGTGCGAAAGGTGTATTCAATCAACATTGTACACTTCGATCTTGGCGAAGGAGAAGACTATATATATCGCGGCTTCACTTCTTATACTGGCCTTCGGAAAAATGACCAGTTAAAATTAAACGCTAATCAGCGTCAACTTTACAACAAAATCTATCCCGGCGACTTGTGCCCGGAATATTATATTCTAAAGGTCAAGAATTTCGACGACGTGGCTACAACCCCTTTGGATGAATGGATTTACTACCTTAAAAACAACAAAATAAAAGATGAATTTACAGCAAAGGGGCTCGACAAGGCGAGACGTTTACTAGCATTCGATAATCTTAGCGATGAAGAAAAACGAGAATATAGACGTCAGGTAGAGATGGACCGTATAAAAATAAGCGAATTGGAAAAGGCGCTCTATAAAGGCGAAGTAAAAGGGCGAGCAGAAGGCGAAAAAGAACGAGCCAGATTGCAAGCCGAGAAAGAAGCCGCCAAAGCCGAGAAAGAAGCCGCGCAAGCCAAATTGAAACTAGAAAAAATCGACACAATAATAAAAAGTTACAAGGCT
>JAITUN010000146.1 GCA_031286285.1 Bacteroidales bacterium
GTGTCCTGACGAAAAAACAAATTCAGGGACGCCTCAGTCCTGCCGCCGGACATAATATCCCCCTCAGCAACTACGGCATGGCGATTGCCTTTATGCAAGGCATTTTTGATCGGGCGGTGCGACCTTTTATTGGCACGAAAGCGCGAAAGCACGAAAGCACGAAGAGAAGAGGAAATGAAGTAAACAAATAAAACAATCGAAAATAAGTTGGTAAAAATATGAATAAGAAAGATTTTAATTTTGAGAATTTGAATATTTGGAAAGAAGGAATGCGGTTAAGTGTTTCTATTTCTTATCTCATAAAAACCCGCAAAACGCCGACAAAACAATAAAATTCGTGCTTTCGTGCCTTCGTGCCTTTCGTGCTTTTGCACCCTATAAATACAATATTTTATCATTAACACAACACCAGATGGAGCTGACAGTTTTTTCCGATACCTATTACATGCAGGAAGCGTTGAAAGAGGCGCGCGAGGCTTTGCAAAAAGACGAAATCCCGATAGGCGCTGTGATTGTGTGTCAAAACCGAATTATCGCACGGGCGCATAATTTAACGGAACAACTGCAAGATGTTACGGCACATGCCGAGATACAGGCGTTTACTGCTGCATCCAATTTCTTGGGTGGAAAATATCTGAAAGAATGTACTTTGTATGTAACCCTCGAACCCTGCGTAATGTGCGCCGGCGCTTCCTATTGGACTCAAATAGAACGTATTGTATTCGGCGCCTCCGACCCGAAAAGAGGATTTTCAACCGTGTCATCATCCATACTACATCCAAAAACGACCATTCAGGGCGGTGTCCTTGCCGATGAGTGTGCGGCGTTGTTGAGTGAGTTTTTTAAGAAGAAACGGTGAGGTTTTGTTGCAGAAAGTCAAGAATATGAATGTGTCGTATTCCTTGATAGTCAGTTCCTGCCAGTTCGTCCATAGTTATCACCATTTTTGGGAAATTATCTTTGATATCCAACAAGTTGCCAAATTCTCTGTCAATGGTTTTATCTAATTGAAGTTTGTAGGCAACTTGAATGTAATACTTTTCACTGCCTCGTTCGGCGATAAAATCTATTTCTTTATCACGCATTTGTCCTACAAAAATTTTATAATTTTGTCTTGCAAGGTGCATATATACAGCATTTTCCAAGATTTTTTGAATATCGGTAAGCTTAAATCCGCCAACAATTGAATTTCGCAAGCCGAAATCTTCAAAATACATTTTTCCACTCGAAGTCAAAATCTTTTTTCCTGTTAAATTGTAGCGTTCTACTTGATTGATAATAAATGCGTTCAACAAATAGGCAGCATAATCCAAAATGGTTTTTGGCGATATTTGCAAATTAATAGATTTGAAATATTTGCTTATGCTGAGTGAAGAAAATATTGTTCCTGAACTATCGGCAATGAAACGAGATAAGGATTTGAGTAAATGTATATTACGAACCTCGTAACGTTCTGCAATGTCGCGTAAAAGAATGGTATTGTAAATACTTTGCAAATACTCGTTTACCGTTATATCTTCGAGTGGCAAATGTCGTAGAAAAGGCATCCCTCCGTAACGGAAATACTTCAACAACGTGTCGTTATTTTTGGGCAGATTGTGAAACAGGCAAAACTCCGAAAATGACAACGGATGAATTTTAAATTCCATATAACGTCCGCTGAGAAATGAAGCAAGCTCGCCCGACATGAGTTGTGAATTGCTTCCTGTAATGTAAATATCACATTGATTTTTTGATAAATAATTGCGCAACGCACGTTCAAATTCGGTAATATCTTGAATCTCATCAATGAAAAGATAATTTTTTACAGTTTTCTTTAAACGGGTATTTACTTCTTTCTGCAACATTTCGTAATTTTTAATATGCTGATATTCTTCGTTTTCCGTGTTTATATAGATGATATTTGCATCGGGATTATCTTTTCGGATATAATCCATAACCTGAAACATAAACATACTTTTGCCGACACGCCTTTGTCCGATAATTACTTTTATTACAGGTTTATCAATCCATACGGAAAGTCGCTGTAAATAATTTTCCCGCTCTAATATTAATTTTTCCATTTTATTTTTGTATAATTAAATTTTTTGCAAAGGTACAAAATTGTTTTTATATAAGTGAATATTTTGCAGAAAATACAAATTATTTTTGTATAGGTAAATCTTTTGCGGAAAATCATGAAAAACCCCTGCCGTACTTCTCGGCAGGGGTTTTAAAACAAACAATATGATTGTGTGTTAAACGATAAATTATTCTCTACTAATTAAAAAGAACTGCCTTTGACAGATGTATTATTGACACCTGCTATTTTTGAATTTCTGAGTTTTGTTCTTTTTTTAACAAAAACATCTTTCTTTCGCAGGTTGTCCATTGTTGCTTTTGTTTCCTTTTCGTGGTAATGACGGGCGCCTTTATTTCGGTATTTTGTATATATCCAACCGTAATAAATAAACCCTAAAGTCAAAAAAAACAAACTATAACTGTATCCATCTTCGGTTAGTAAAAATGGCCATGTTATCAACATAAGAATAATGCCTATCACCTCTACAATAGCAGATACGCCTAATAGTTTGGGGAAATGTATCGGTACGCTTCCCATCGTTTCTTTTGTTCTGGCATTGACTGCTACATAATGAAGTAAGTTTTTTGTTTTTTGATGATAGCTGTACAACCATACAGGCAAATAGGCAGCTTTCCATTGTTCACCTTTCACCTCCATCTCTTCTTTAGACCAGCAAACGCCTCTGTCGTAGTTTGTCAATGTTTCATTCGTTTTATAACGCGCTATATCTTTTGTCTGAGTATTTACCAATCCTTTCAATTGTTCGACATTGGTATCTCTTTTTTCTGATGTATAGCCTTTTAAGTAATTGGCATTCCATTTAACACTGTTTTCTGTGTCAAAAGGCATAATCGAATTGATGATGTTGTTTGTTTTATGGCTTGCTTTATTGCTTCGCTTGTCGGCGCTTGATTCAACAGTTAATCCTTCAACAACTATATCAAATTCTCTTTCAACATCATATAAATCAGCGTCATAGTATGTTTTTCTATCTTTTCCGGTACCAACGGTATATCGTCTGACTTCGTGTTCTCCCTGACCGACAAGCATTGAGTGCGCATTGACATCCACAACCATATAGGGCAAATAAACACCCATCACATTCTCGGCATTAAATTCTTTTTTGAATTGTGGGTGAGCATAAAACTTTCTCTTGCCTACAAATTTTTCAATATTGTCTTTTGCTTCTTCTTTTTTTATATTAAATGGTAATACTACGTCGGGAACGGCGCCATTTGGTATTTGCTGCTGAAGAGATAAAGTATTACGACACCAGTGGCATCTTGCCTGCGTTACCTGAGAGGTATCAATGACCACCTCTGCTGCGCAACTGCTGCATTTGAAAGTTAATACATCATTTGTATCGGCAATAATATCCTGTGCGCCGGAACCAACTATAGTGCCTTCTAACTTGCTTAAATCGGTTTCCGGGTCTATTGCTTTTTCCGGCTCAAATTCGTGCCGACAAAAATTACATCTTAAAAGTCCTTTATTTATGTTCAGCGAAATATCTGTCGCTCCACACTTGGGGCATTTATTTTGTCCGCCTGCTGATTCGGCGCCTGTTTTTTCCATTACAGGTTCGTCCGTTTCTGTATTCATTTTTTTATAATTTTTAAAATTATATTTCAATTTACATTACCGGTGGAGGAGGCGGTGGTGGTGGAGGAACTGCGCCAAATAGTACAGCCAACGTAGGCACGGTGCCTGCGGTAGCCCATCCGGGCATTCCGGCGCTCCAAACCATAGTATCGGGTAGAATTTGTCCCGTTTGCGCCATTTGTTGCAATTGGGCTACTGCAAAGGGACCTTGTTGTGCGCCGCCTATCATGGCATAAAACATGGATTGCTGAGGAGGTGGAGGAGGCGCTTGCTGTTGTTGCGGTTGGTTTTGAATAAACTGCGATTGAGGTGTTGCACCTTGTTGCTGCGTTGCGCCCATCATATTTCCTGCTGCTCCCATTCCCATTCCCATAAATGCCATTCCCATTCCGCCGCCACCGGCAGGGTTTTCGCCTGCTGCCTGCATACCACGCGCAACCGATTGCTGCATAAATGAGCTTCCGCGAGCGCCCGACAAAGCGTCTGCTTTTTTCACATCGCTTAACAACGCCTTTGTATCTTCGTCGTATTCGATGGCTACTATGGCTACTTTTACTATTTCCAATCCACGATCGCTTTTCCATTGATAGCTATCTTCAACGGCTTGTGTCAATGATTGGGCAAAACCAATTTGGTCGCCTTGAATTTTGGTGATACGGTT
>JAITUN010000147.1 GCA_031286285.1 Bacteroidales bacterium
GAAAAAAGCAAGAGGAGAGGATTAAAAATAAAAATATAAAAATCCAAACGCCCCCTTGACTTCCTGCCGCGCCTTTAAGTAGATTTATAGAGATAAAGCCCCACAAAAGGGGCCAAACATAGTATTTAGAAAGATACGCAGGATAAAAAATGGGCGTCATGGTAGAATTCAACCCGTCCGCTTTCAAGCACGGGGTATCTGTAGCGGATATTCTTTGGGCTTTTGACCATATAGCACACGACAGCTTGATTGAGCAGGGAGAGAGCGAAACAATGGATAAATACCTGCTGATTGGCTTCGACATAAACGCCAATCCGCTTGAAATAATGTATAACGAAATCGATGAAAATACCGTTAACGTGTTCCATGCTATGAAATGCAGGAATATATATAAACACCTGTTATAATATCAGGAGGGAAGAAATATGGCAAGAATGACCGACGAAGAAGCCGACGCACTAGACGAAAAGTGGACAAAAGACCCGCCAAAACCCGGACAAAATGGAACCGGATTTTTCAAACGGCGAAATGTCGCGCATATGGTGGCTATTGACGACATCTCGGCGAAATACCTGCAGTCAAAAGTTATGGCAAGCCATAAAACGCCGATGGAAATTATCAGGGAAATGATACAAAAAGAAATCGCAACGGCGGTTTAGGGGGAGAGAAGTAGGAGGGGTGACTGGGTCGTCGGGGTCGGGAGGTGGGGGACGTGATGGTGAATAGGCAAACTCAATACGCCTATTCTGCACTAGAAGTTCTTGAACCACAGTCCCCAACATTTTCAATAATTGCTGAAAAAGTTGCCCCGGATTCAACTGTGAAACCGGCTTGTATCGTTATACTATTCCCTGCTCTCATACTCACATTGCTACCGCTTTTAATGTTTACAACTCCGCTAGTTGTTATGTTTTGTTTAGCAACAATATCTCCAAACGTACTATTAACAACATCACTATTTGTAACTATTATGTTGTTTTCAGGTTGCCGAAATGTCATTACATAATTTGATTGTTCATTCCAAACCCTTGCGTTATTACTCCTACTAGTTGTACCCATTGGAGTACCATCTGCATACGTTACATTTGGGTTTGACCAATTTAATATTCTCTGACAACCTCCACAAGCATCTCTGTATGCCATAATAGTTCTCCACCTGTTTGAGTTTGATGGACTAACATATCCATGCCCATAGGCAAAAGGCGTTATGCTATTATCAACGAAAGGATCATGCCTACAACCAAGCAAGTGGCCTATTTCATGTGCAAATGAGTAATTTGTAGTAGCACAATTGCTAAAAGTACTTACTACAGAAAAAGCATGGGAAGCGGGTACACCGATACCAGACGCCATACCACACCAGTTTGGATCATAAGTTAATAATATACACACATCAGCAGAGTACTTATTTCTCAATGCATGAACCTCTTCCATATATCCATCTCCAGCATTTCTAAATCTAGATAAATCTGTTCCAATATCACCAGACTCGGTATAATTAGTCCGTCCTATATAGGCAAGTTCTACATAACTGTCAATGCCACTTTCAATGAATGATATATTTGTTAAGGCAACAGCATACAATACTATATTCCTGATATTACCGCTAGTTAACATCTGGGCATTTGAAGTGTACAAAACTAAAATTCTTATTTTACAATCAGGTGTTGCTCTAGTTTCAGGTATAGGCGAAACATCCCTATTGTTTATATCAATATCACCATTTAGCTCACGGTTACCGTTACCATCATTTTTTAAATGATTGGACATATCAGGTATATTTTCACATTTCTCTCTTAATTTTGATTGATCAACTTTTACAACAACATACTCGCTTTCTCCTATTGTTTTTATTGAAAAAATAGCGCCAGCTGTTTCTATAACCCCCTGCACATCATTATCTAGTACAGACATTATGACACGGTCGCCTTTATTGTTATTTCCCACAAAAAGAAAATTGTTGATACCCCGTACAGATACTTGCTTCTTAACGATAGATAAGTTTTTTTCTCCAAATTGTAGCGTAAATTGTTCGCCACTTAGTACTTTTTCCAAATTAATCCCTACAAAATCAACTGATACAAATGCAGTACCCGTTTGTAGTATTTCGCTTGATCTCTCTGCTTCATTAGATATTTGTTTTGGATAAATAAGTTTGTTGCTTTGCCCATACACAAATGTAGAGGACAAAGTTAAAAAAACGAAAAGTAAAAAATATGGATTCATAATGGTAAACTTATTTCTCATTATTTGTTACTCCTGATTAAATGAATGGTTGTTAAATTTAAAGGATATGGTGGTGCGTCTATTGCAAAATTAGGTTTAAAACGATCTATCACTAGCGTGTCGCCAATAAAAGCGAAGTCGGTTATGTGCTCCCCGTCATTTGTAAATTTGGAGCTAAGGTGAGTTAGGCGCATTTTATTACTTGAGAGTATGGCGTACCCAGCACCGTTATACCACGGCATTTCATCACCTATTAAAACATCACTAACAGGATAACTCCACGCACTCACAACAGTTTCTTTAAAAACAACTTTTACAATTATGTTACTGGAAAAACCTACCCCATCCCACTCACCTATAAGATCTAGCTCATCCGCGACGTCACAACTTATTATAGCAAACATCAGTACCGTAAACATACACAGCAAGAACAAGCATTTTTTCATAACCACATACCTCCTCAAGAAATTAACAAGTTTCCGTTTGAGGTGGCCACGTTTTCCAAACAGTTCTTCCCTGTCTTTTAAGGTGGTTTCCCTGTTTCATTTATAATAAAGATAATATATGTACATAATAAAGTCAATACCTTTCTTTTTTTGTTCTTGGGGTTGACGTTGATGTTTTGCCTTTCCCCCCGCGGGAGGAAAAATCGCTGTCGCGCCCATTATTTCCCGCTTTTACGTTGCCATCAAGCTGGTAAATAAGCGTCGAGGGGACACCTGTAATCCAAGGATTGGTGACCCCTGCGAGTATTGTAAATCTCGAAAAACGCAGAATTCTACTGCCAAATCTGATTGGGGTGAACACCGTACTTAGAGGAAAACTCGTTAAGGGCCATACTCTCGCGTAACGCCTCGAGGACAACCTTAACCTTAAAAACATCATCGTGCTTCTTACGGGAGCTATTCATAAATCACTACCTCTCACAGCCCAAAATTGACAATCCTGTACACAAACGCCACCATCAGCGTCACCAGCACTACTACGGCTATTGGGCGTAGCAGGTTTAGCCAGTAGATGGCTTTTTGGCTGGCCTGAAACTTGTCGGCGGCGGCTTGGTAGCGCCGCGTTGGGCTTATGGCGCTTTCCGCGCCCCGGCTCGGGGCCTCGAGCGTTGGCTTTCCGCCTTCGGCTATCGACCCGTAGGATAGGATTTGGCGCAGACTTTCTTCAAAAGTTTCGCCGCTGCCCGATTTTTCCTGTTTATCCATTACTTTTTGTCCTTAATTAGTATGGCATAGTACGTTTATAATAATGAATATAATATTTTTTTTAAAAAAATACAAATTTTTTTCACACAATTCCATTTCCCATAAATTACTTTACTATATTGGGCTAATATTATAAACTTTTTCACTGAATAATTAAAAAAGGATGCTAGCGGACACAGATCAATCAAAAAGATACGTTGATCTTCATATTCATACCCGTTTTTCCGACGGCAGCAGCACGCTTGAGGAGATTATGGACGCCGCCGCGGTCCGCGGGCTTGCGGCTATATCCATAACCGACCACGATTGCATGGACGCGTACCCGCTGGCAATGGAAATGGGTGAGGCTATGGGCATTGAGGTGATCCCCGGAGTGGAGCTTTCGAGCGAAATTCAGGGGAAGGATGTCCATATTCTCGGGTATTTTGTGGATTTCGACAACCCCGAGTTTGTAAGAAAGCTTCAGGAAATGAAAGAAGCCCGCTATATCCGCGCCCAAAAAATGGTCTCAAACCTGAACGAACAGGGCATAGACCTCCGCTTCGAAACCGTTTTAAGCATCGCCGGCGAAGGCACCATAGGCCGCCCGCACATCGCGAGCGCCATGCTCAAGGAAGAACTCGTGTTCTCCTTTAGAGAGGCTTTCGACCGGTACATAGGCTACGACAGCCCCATCTACGTCGAAAAGTTCAAAATAACCCCAAAAGACGCATTCGACATGGTCAAGGCCGCCGGCGGCATACCCGTACTCGCCCATCCGGGGGTAACGGGGG
>JAITUN010000294.1 GCA_031286285.1 Bacteroidales bacterium
TAGAACGGTCTTTCCGCAAGATACTTGTACTCTTTCCAAACACGATCCGCATGAGATTTTGCTTTTGCAAGAAGCGCGTCGGCGCGGTTGGAATCTGCCGCCTTAAGCGATTTAAAGCGGACTTCTTTGTACATAAAGTCTTCTACGCTTGTGGTCGGATCCTTGGAGTCAAGCTGGAACGGGTTTTTGCCCTGTTCTTTTAAGCGCGGATCGTAGCGGTACAATGGGAACAAGCCGCTTGTTACAACTGCCTTGCCCTGTTCCAAACCCTTGCTCATATCAATACCGTGCGAAATACAATGCGAGTACGCAATAATCAGCGACGGACCGTTGTAGGATTCCGCTTCGCGGAAAGCTTTAATGGTCTGCGCCATGTTTGCGCCTAATGAAATCTTTGCGACATACACATAGCCGTAACTCATTGCAATAGCGCCAAGGTCTTTCTTTACGATATCCTTGCCGGAGTAGGCAAACTTTGCAATAGCGCCGACAGGAGTTGCCTTTGACATTTGTCCGCCTGTGTTGGAATAAACTTCGGTGTCCATACAAAGCAGGTTAACATTTTTGCCGGAAGCAATAACATGATCCAATCCGCCAAAGCCGATGTCATAAGCCCAGCCGTCGCCGCCAAACGCCCATACAGATCTCTTAACCAGATAGTCGGCTAACGAAAGCATAAGTTTTGCGGTTGGCTTTGAATCTTTTGCAAGAGCGGCTTTAAGCTCGTCGATATTTTTGCGCTGTTCCTCGATAGCGGCATCATCTGCCTGTGCATTGGCAAGAATCTTGTCGATAACTGCGGCTGCAATGCCTTCGCTCTTTGCTTTTTTTGCCATCTCGATTGCGTGGTCGAAAAGTTTGTCACAGGTAAGGCGGAAGCCCATTGCAAATTCGGCGGCATCTTCGAAGAGGGAGTTTGCCCAAACAGGACCGCGTCCGTCAGCGCGCTGACAGTACGGTGTTGTAGGCAGGTTGCCACCGTAAATAGAAGAACATCCTGTAGCGTTGGCAATAACTGCGCGGTCGCCGAACATTTGCGACATAAGTTTAATATACGGTGTTTCGCCGCAGCCGCCGCAAGCGCCGGAGAATTCAAACATTGGGCGTTTGTATGCAAGCGCTTTGGGGTTTGCAAGCTCGCCTTGTGCCGGAGTTTCGGGCAGCGAAAGGAAGTAATCCCAAATAGCCGCCTGTTGTGCGTGGAACTCGTTGTCGTCGGCATAGGATTTCCACGAAAGCGCCACGGGCTTGCTGGAATCTTTGCTCATCGGACAAATATTAAAACAAACACCGCATTCATAACAATCTTCGCAGGAAATTACCAAGGTTGCTTTTTGGCCGTCTACCGGTTTGGGTTTAATTGCCGCAGCTTTAAAGCCTTTGGGCGCTTTTGCAACTTGATCGTCTGTCAGGTTTTTCATTCGCATACAACCGTGCGGACATACAACAGTACAATTACCGCACTGGATACAAACTTCTTCGTTCCACACAGGCACTCTTTCTGCGACAGATCTTTTTTCGTACTGCGATGTAGCAGTGGGGAATGTTCCGTCTTCGGGAAGCTTGCTGACAGGCAGGCTGTCTCCTTCCTGTATCGACATTGTCCCCAATGTGCTCTTGATCCATTCGTCTTTTGCCGTTGCAAAAGGCTTCTTCATGTTAATACTACCCTCTGTTGAGGAAGGATATTTAACTTCTTCGATTGCGCTTAAAGAAGCATCGACTGTTTTGTAGTTAGCCTGTACAATTTCTGCGCCCTTCTTGCCGTAGGATTGTTCGATATGATCCTTCATACGTTTTACAGCTTCGGTTTCGGGAATAATACCGGCTATTTTAAAGTAAGCAGCCTGCATAACAGTATTAATACGGTTGCCCATTCCTGTATTTCGTGCAATTTCTGCGGCATTAATTACAAAGAATTTAAGCTTTTTATCGATAATGCGTTTTTGCGCTTCTACGGGAATGTTTTTCCAGACATCTGCCGCTTTGTACGGACTATTCAGGAGGAATGTTCCGCCTTCTTTTACGCGCTTAAGCATATCGTACATTTCCATGTAGGAAAACTTGTGACACGCAAGGAAGTCCGCAGTGTTAATAAGATACGGACGGCGAATTTTGTTTTTGCCAAAGCGAAGATGCGAAACGGTAAAGCCGCCGGATTTTTTTGAGTCGTAAGAGAAGTAAGCCTGTGCATTAAGATCGGGCTTTGCTTCGCTGATAATTTTGATTGAGTTTTTGTTGGCTCCGACAGTGCCGTCCGCTCCAAGTCCGTAGAACAGGGCTTCGTTAAGACCTTCTTCTTCGATAAAGAAGTTGGCATCGTAATCGAGGCTCTTGCCCTGGACATCGTCGTTAATACCGACAATAAAGCTGGCAATTTTTTTGCCGGAAAGATTGTCAAATACCGCCTTAACCATTGCGGGGGTAAATTCTTTTGATCCAAGACCATAACGGCCGCCAAGTATAACGGGGTTAGCGGAGAAATCGCCGGAAGCTTTCATCTCTGCGATTGCGGTGCAGACATCCTGGTAAAGAGGTTCGCCAAGAGCGCCCGGTTCTTTTGTACGATCAAGAACGGCAATTGCCTTAACCGATGCGGGTATCGCTTTTACAAAAAGTTTGGCATCGAATGGGCGGAACAGACGGACTTTTACCATGCCTACTTTTTCGCCCTTGCTGTTTAGGTAGTCGATTGTTTCTTCGCAGGTATCCGCGCCGGAACCCATAATGATAATTACTTTTTCCGCATCTTTTGCGCCGTAGTAATCAAAAATATGGTAGGCTCTGCCTGTCAATTTTGCGAATTTATCCATTTCCGCCTGAACAATGGCAGGAACTTTATCGTAGTATTTGTTCACGCCTTCGCGGCTTTGGAAATAGGTATCGGGGTTTTGGGCAGTACCCTTAATTGTGGGTTTTTCGGGGTTAAGACCGCGCTCTCTGTGAGCGGTAATAAGATCGTCTTCCACCATTTTGCCCATTATTTCGTAGGGAATTTCTTCGACATTTTGGAGCTCATGACTGGTGCGGAAACCGTCAAAATAGTGAAGGAACGGTATGCGCGAACGCAGGGTGCTGGAATGAGAGATCAATGCTATATCCATTACTTCCTGAACATTGTTGGAAGCAATCAGAGCCCAGCCTGTCTGACGGCAAGCCATAACATCTTGATGGTCGCCAAAGATTGATAAGCTGGAGGTAGCCAACGCACGGGCGGATATATGGAAAACTGTCGGTGTAAGTTCGCCGGAAATTTTGTACATGGTAGGAATCATTAATAAAAGACCCTGAGATGCCGTAAAGGTGGTAGAAAGAGCGCCTGTTGCAAGGGCTCCGTGGACAGCCGCCGCGGCTCCCGCTTCGGACTGCATTTCTACAACATTTGGAATGGTTCCCCAGATGTTTTTTCTGCCTTGGGCGGAGAATTCGTCAGAAAGCTCTCCCATAGGACTGGAAGGGGTAATCGGATAAATCGCGATTACTTCGGACAGCGCATGCGCTACATAGGCGGCAGCATTGTTGCCGTCAATCATTACTTTGTTTTTTTCAGCCATTTTCTTCCTCATATGTGGATATTATTATCACATTCTATCATTACTACGCTTTTTATACAAGTGATAATATTATGTAATATGGGGGATTGCAAGGCTCGCTAAAACCTAAATCCGGCATTAACACCCGCACCGGCAGCAAAAGGATACCCTGCGCGAATATACGGCTCTGCAAACAAATATTTAGCAAATATAAACCGCCATCCAAAACATAAACCGGCAGAAATCGACCCATGCTTAAAGGGAAAGGAAAAATAACCATTCTTAAAATATACCGATGCTCCGCCCATCACCTGAAGAAACGGACCCTGGTAAGAATCCGCTCCCTTTAAGTAAAACCGGATTAAAGCGTTAATCTCTGCAGTATCGATTTCTTCCGGGCTAAAAAACCAGAAGGCTTTTATACCCATAGCCGTACCCGTGCCATAACCAAAAATTACGCTTCCGCCGTATGAATAGCCGTAAGCGCTGTATAAAGCTAAATCTCCGCCAACTCCAAAAAAGAAATCTTCCCTTTTATTGGCTTTCTTTTCTATGGCTTCTTCATTGTCAATTTCTGCCTCTAACTCAGTTTCAAATTCAGACTCGGCAAACAGCACAACAGAAAGAAAGATAAATATAATCAATATTGATGCTTTTTTTAACATTGCCTAATCTTCCTAGTTTGAGTTTACGGTTAAAGGGGCTGTAGTAGCCGAAAGGGAACCAAGTTGAACAACTACTAAAGCGCTGTTATGCCCCAAATCAAGAACAGTATTATTTACGGGTACTGTTGTAATATCCCTGGAAGCAAAATTCCCTAATTGCACTATTTCCGAAAAACCGGTGTCATAGTTTAACCGCACAGAAAGACCTGTTAAATCCAATCTATCTCCTTCTGTATAAATTAATCTTGAAGGCTGTGTATTTATTGATATGCCTGTTAATACCCGTGCCGCGGTTGCAGGAAATTGATAAGATATAACTACGGACTTGCCGTCGGATGAAAGTTTAACCTGTGCAGTACCACTGTTTATTATCGCGGTAGTATTTTCGAACCAATAGTAGTACTCCGCGCTAAGTGTTAAAGAAGCGGTATATTGTGTTTCCGGATGGAATGGATTATGGTTTGGCGACCATGAAACACTACCCCAACTGGCAGAAGAAGAGGGATTAAATGTTACATTAGTAGGCCAATTATCTTGCCATGCATCTGTTGCAGGAGCTGTTACCCCAGTAACAGTGACACTACCGATATTCATAAGAGGAAGCCAGTTAACATACAAAGTTATATCTTCTTCTATAAGAGTGCTAAAGTCCCACGCAATTGGATCTAGAACACTTATATCTTCGCTCCAATATAAAAATATATTGCCTCTCTTTGACGGATCAGACGGCTGGCTGACAGGATAGCCGTTTAATGTATATTTATCGGACACAGAACTGCCGCCCAAAGTGTCAAAGGTAATTGTATGCATATCCCACACTTTCCGTAAAAGACCGTTCCCGCAGGCAAATACCGGAAGGCAAAGAATAATTATTAATAAAATATAAATAATTTTAAATTTTCTTTTCATTATATATATTATATGCCATTAAAACAGCGTTTACAAGCATAGGGGCACTAAGGGAGGTGTCTAGTAATAATTCTTAAGCTGCCGGTATGCTTGTTCGGCGAGACCGAAGCCGGCGTTTTTGGTAAAATCTTTGGCGTACTCGTCGTAGAGCATGTCTTCGTAAATCTTTCCGGCAAAGCTGTCGTCAACAAGTCCGGATTTTTGTACGGTGCTTCTCATGCCGGTAAGCAGGTTCTTTGCTATAAAAGTTTCCAGCTCCATGCAAAGTTTAAAAAGTTCGTCTTCTTTATCTATAGGAGCTTCCATTGGTCTTAAAACTGCGCCGGATCTATCCGCACTGCTGGCACCGGCTTTTCGTAAAATTTCGTCAAAATTATGCTGGGGGTTCTGAGCATCTCTTGTTGCAGACATACGCAGATTGTCCATATAAATTGCACCTAACCCCATATTATTTATTTCCATTTACTACCTCTTAAGCGTTGTTGCAGTACCAAGCATATTGTCGCTTGTCTGAATAGTGCGTGAATTAAACTCGTATGCGCGCTGGGCAATAATTAAATTAACCATTTCTGTAACAATTGCAACATTGGACATTTCCAGGAATTTATGATGAAGCTGCCCCATTCCTTCATAACCGGGAATGCCTACAATTGCTTCGCCGGATGCCTGAGTGGTTTTAAATAAATTTTCGCCTATTGTAGAAAGACCTACAGGGTTTGGAAATCGATACAATTCTATTCGTCCTACATCAACTTCTACCATTTCTCCGTCTCGCGGAACCTGAACGCTTACCCTGCCGTCTTTAGAAATATTAATAGACGACGGTAAAAAGTTTTCCGGCATAATAACATCGGGAACAAGCCAATAACCTTGACTTGTAACCATTCTGCCGTCAGAATCAACCTTAAAGTTACCGTTACGGGTATATGCCATAGAACCGTCATACATTTGAATTTTAAAAAAACCTTCGCCGGCTATCGCAAGGTCGGTTTCTACCTGTGTTTCCTGCAAGGAGCCCTGAGCAAAGACACGCTGGGTATCCGCAAGTTTAACGCCATGACCCATCTGAATACCGACCGGAGTAACGGTGTCCTCGGTAGCGGGAGTGCCGGCTGTTCTTACGGTTTGATAAATCAAATCTTCAAAGTCTGCTCTTTGTTTTTTATAACCATGTGTATTAACATTCGCAAGATTGTTGGAAACAATATCAATATTAGCCTGTTGACCCATCATACCGGATGCGCCTGTCCATAAACTTCTTACCATTTATCTGCTCCTTTATGATCCGAATTTAGCAACTTGATTAATTAAAGTACCCAGAACCTGATCTTCTGTCTGGATTACTTTTTGGTTTGCTTCATAAGCTCGATTTACTTCGATCATCTGAACCATTTCTATAACCGGATCGACATTGGAAGCTTCTACAAAACCCTGAAAAACGCGCGGACGGCTTCCTTCTTCCATTATCATTGCGGGACCTGAAAATTCACTTTCGCGGTAAAGACTTATTCCCTGTTTTTCCAAATATCTTTCAAGCTCGAATTCGACTATTTTAAGTGTATCTAAAAGGACGGGTTCTTCCCAAAGGTTGGATTCCCTGCCTACCATAACTTCCGGATCATCGGGATACGCGGCATTTATCCATACTCTGCCGTCTTTATCGATCTGAAAATTATTTGCTTTTACCCTGATGGGGCCATTTTCGCCAAGAACGGGATAACCTTCTTTGGTTTCCAAAAACCCTTCTTTTCCAAGGAAAAACCCGCCATTTCTTGTATAGCGTTCTCCGTAGGGTGTTGCTACGCAGAAAAAGCCGGCGCCGTCCAGGGCAAGGTCAAAGTCGCTGAAGGTTTCTTTAAGAGCCCCCTGTGTCATGGTTGTGAATAATTCATTTAATTCAACACCCATTCCCAATTTGCCAATAATTGGCGCGGCATCTGCGGATCCGAATGGGGGAATATTGTAAACCCCGTCGTCGTCCTGCCGTCTAATTAACAGTTCGGGAGAAGCCTTAAAGGCAGCCACATCTTTTTTATACCCGTCTGTAGCCACATTTGCCAGATTATTAGCTACGGCGTCCAACCGCCATTGCTGCGCCCTCATGCCGGACGCTGCTGTGTACCATCCTCTTATCATATTGTCAGTATCGGCATAAAAAAATACGGTCTAAATACCTGGTTTTTGGAAAATCAGCCGTCGTAATCTTTGACAATTTCCTCCGGAGACTTTCCGCTTCTTAATAAATTGATGATTTTTTGCTCTCCTTTTTTTTCGCCTTTCTCAATGCCTTTCTCAATGCCTTCTTCGTAACGAACTGCAAGAGCATCATCCCAATTCCATTCGGTCATTAGCATATTTTGAACCTCCGACGAGTGTTTTTCCAGATATGTTTTCAGTATATCATGATCCCGGCAATAGTAAATAGCATTTTTTACAGCTTCCTGACGACTGTACCCCTCTTTTTCAAAATCTCTAACCTTTGCAATAAAAGCACTGTATTGGGCAAGGGTTTTACATTTGCCTGCTATTTCCCTGTTTTTACCCTCGTTGATATTATAAACTTTCACGACAAGTTCCAGCGAGGGACTGTCTTTTTCAGTTAATCCAAGAGATGCCAAGCTCTCGAAAGAATCCGATAACTTGAGTATAGCTTCATTATCATAGGGATTTTTGCCATTATACAGTACAAAGAATTCAGGTCTTGGAATTGGCAGATGTTTTTCTGAATAAATATTTTGATCGCTAATTATTTTCTCATATATACGAGCTATGTACATAAGAAGCCTAAGGGTTATATTGGGATTGATACTTGACTGATGTTCGATAAGAACCACCAGTTTGCCGCCTATCTCAAACGAGATATCGTTAATTCTGTCCATGAACAGAACATCTTCCAGTGTGTTGATGACTACTGGTACATCATTCGGCAAGGTTACTCCCTCTAATGCGCAGTACAGCTCCCTTAGAATATCAGGGTCTGAGAAAAGGGACGAGAAAACGCTTGCTTTAAATTTGTTGTTTGTTTTCATAAAAACTCCTTGCATATATATGGCGCGAAAGTGCCGTTTTGCTTGACTGTTAGCGAAAGTTTTTTGAAAAATTATAAAAAGATCCAGAAAATACGGTCTAAATACCTGGTTTTTGGTTAAATTTCCTCCACCGCAGGCAGAAATTTACATTTGAAAAACACCGGTTTTTCTGTTACAATGATGCAAATGGATAAAAACATTACCATATTGCAAAAACACGACTATAGGAATTCCGGCTATGTCCCCGAAACTATGGAAGAGCGGATTTCCATGGTTTGGCCATTAACCCGCGAAGCAGTTTCTTTGGGAAAAAAATACGATGCTGAACAACGATTACAAAGACATATTATCAATATTGTCAGAAAATAAGGTTAGATTCCTTCTTGTCGGTGCCTATGCCATGGCTGTACACGGATATCCGCGTTCTACCATGGATATTGATTTATGGGTAATGCCCGACCCAAAAAATGCAACTCTGGTACTTCAAGCCCTTGAATCATTTGGGGCACCGGCTTGTGATTTATCAACAGAAGAGCTCCAAAAAGAAGATTTAATATTCCAAATTGGAGTTGCTCCCCGGCGAATAGATATTATTACATCGATTGATGGACTAAAGTTCGAGGAAGCCTTTACTCGTTCGCAGCTAATTGATATTGAAGGAATTCCTGTTCATGTATTGTCAGTTCCAGATTTGATTATCAACAAACGGGCTGCAGGAAGATTAAAAGATCTTGCCGACATTGAAGCTTTGCAGAATATTGGCTAAAGATTTGTCTGCACCCCCGCCCTGTTGATTTTCGAAGCGGTTTCAAGCAGACGCAAATTGAACCATATTTTTACAGATTAATCATTTTTATTGTTGTATTTTCAAAAATCATGGATAAATAGATTGCTCCATTTTAAATAAAAACTCATGAATAAATTCAACTTTCCAACTAGATTTTTTCTTAGCATTCTTTATCACTTTCAGCATTCTTTTTTGAAATAATTTGAAACTTTTAACAGTTAAATTTTTTCTAATACCATCTTGTGCAATGTGTAATAGCATACTCCTACGCTCAGTGCTTTTTTCAATACTGTAAATAAATAGATCAATAAAATTATTTAAATTTTTACGACTTTGTTTTATGAATCCAATATGGTAAGTATTAAAACTGTATCTGCTTTGTATTGCTTTTCCATTCAAATATTTATTAATAATTATCGCAATTGATTTTTCTCTACCAAGAGAAGATAAAAATCCATGCACCTCATCATTTTCCTTATCTGTTAATATTTTATTAAACAAATCGTTTTCAAGTTCATGGATTATTCTATTTTTTTGTTCAATTGTTGCAGTTTTACAACAATATTCTAAAATATCTTTCCTGTACTGATAATCAATATCATTTTCATGTTTTCTTATTGCTGAAGTAATTATTTTTATTTCAAATTTTGGGAAAAGACGATCTATATAATTTATATCGCACTCTCTCCAAAATTGTGCAATAGATTGAAATTTTCCATGTACATGCTCTGTATCTGTCAAGTAAAATAATTTTATTGTGAGACTAATAATTAAATTTATAATATCATCTGTTAGCTTACTTTTATCATTTGTTTTATAATAATGAATAAAATAGTTAATTAATTGAATTCTTGAAAGCCTATTTTGATTGTCTCTAATAATTTTTAATCCATTTTCAATTATTTGGCAAGGTTTTATTATTGGAAATTTGTCAATTAGCCAATGAAGATTTATATCAGAATTAATTATAACACTACTTGTCTTTTGTGGATCAGGAACAACAATTAATTTTAGTATATGTTCAATTTTCAGCCAGTCCGGAGGAATATTACCTAATAATATATCATAATAGTAAAAAAATGGGATTAGCCATCTATAATTATTATATTGTTCAAAATATTCTATAGAATTATTTGAAAATTTATCAAATACATCATTATTTAAGCTATCAAGAATATTTTTTCTTAAGTCATTATGAGTACCTATAATATTTAGAAAATCTATTTTTTTATTTCTTTGTTCATTATTAATAAAAAACCAATAAAAATAAATATAAAAATTTCCTTTTTTAAAAAAATATTCATATAGTTCTTTTGTAATTAGTTTTATATCATAATTTTCATTTCTATAAAAATCTTCCATTATTTTTAATGCGCATTCTGAAAAAACAGGAGGCGTTTTTTTTTCATTTTCATATAAAATAATATCTTTAATACGCCCATGATACAATGAAAATAATTTTCCAATATTTGTCCTTTCTTCGTCAAATATTTCCGTATGTATTAAGAAATCATTAATTCTATTTAATTCATTAATCATCGCTTCTGGATTTGACATAAGTATAATATCATTATCTTCAATTAATTTTATTTCTATTTCTGCATTTTCCAGTCTCTTTTTTATTTCTGTTTGTTTCAATATTTCATTTTGAAATATATTACTATATTCTTCATTGATATAATCTGTGCTATTCAAAATATGTTCAGCATTACTGTTTATGTAATAAACAACGTCAATATAAATATTTTCAGCTTTTTTTTCTTTAATTAACAGCAAACAATTATGAGAAATTTCCGCGTTGGCAAAATTAATTAGTTTATGAAGGAAACGGCTAGCTCTCCGCTTCATTTTTTCTTCATCAATTATTTTATTGAAAATAAATATTTTTAAGTTTTCAATATCTTTACTTTGTTCAATTAATAATAACCTCTCATCAAAGCCATATTCATCAGTACTAATATAATATTTATAAAATTTATCATATTCTTTGCTTTCTATAAAAACAATATTATTATATAATTTTTCTTCTAATATAGATATTGGATTATAAGCTGAACCTTTTATCTTTGAGTATAATTCTTGTTCTGTCGAAAAAACCAATAAGTCGAGAATTTCTGATAAATTTAATTCCATTTCTTTCAGGATATATGTTAATGTAAAAAGTCGATCATCTGTTTTAATAAGAGGAGTTTCATATTCATCACTTATCATTTCTGGAACTGTTATGGCCATACCATGTCCATGAATGAATTCATTTTTCATGGTATATTTAATAATTGGAAACAATAAAGAACGTATAATATCATCATTATAGAATTTACAAAATATATTCATTTTTATAATATATTCATTATTATCAGTTATTTCTGACAATAAGTCGCATGAATTACCAGAAATATCTTTATAAAAAGATTTCCATTCATCCAACTCCCATCCTGTAGTCCAATTAAAATTTAAATACCAATCAAATATAAATTTTTCTGATAATAAGCCGCTCAATTCACTTGATAAATCATTATAAAGAAAAAAACGTATCAGTGGCAAAGACACTTTATTTAAAATTAAATGCTCTGATTTTGACCATAAATTATTGATGAAAGGAATCAATAAAATCACTGCATTTCCAAATGATAAAACATCTTCTTTTTTAGGAGTTTTAAGAAAATCAAATATTTCTGATTGTAAATATTCTAAAGCCTTTTTTTTATAACAATCAGGTAATAACTGCTGCATGCGTTGTGCCATATTGTCAATATTTTTTAATGGTCCATATACCTGACGAAACCGCCCATAATAAATTCCTTTTTTTTCTTTCTTGTATTTTTTAAATATTGAAATAAAATATTTATATCTATCACTGTTTAACAATAAATCAAATTCGCAAAGCAAAATATATACAATATCATCCTTAGTTATTTCTTTTTCAAAATACTTGTATCTTTTTAAAGATTTAGTTTTCAAACAATTCATGAATATTACTAAAATATCTATAATTGCTATTTTTATTTTTCCTCTAGAAAAAAATATTCGAGATATTGTCTTATTACTTTTTATTAAAAGTGCATTAGATACAAAATATTCATAGTAGAAATTTGAAATGAAGCTTATATTATTTTTATCTTGATAATCAATTATTGCGGAATTTATTACAAAAATAAAATAAGTTTCATTCCTAATATAACTCTTAAGTTCATTTTCAGAAAATACATTATTTTTATTAATAAATAAATTATAACAAAATTCTGATAATATTTCGATTACAACATTAATTTCTACATCTGAGGTCATTCTTGATGTTATGTTTTTTGAACGATCCTCTTTTTCTTTATCTCTACTTAAATTATTTTGTACCAGCAGATTATAAAATTCATCAAGTTTTGAATCACTGGATATGTTGTTTTCCAAAACAAAATTTCTATAAGATGGAATAGGTAATAAATCAGCAATTGGCGTACCATTGTATTTTGTTATAAGCTCTAATAACTCCAAATCATCAATATCCGAATGCTTTTCTAGATATAAATGAGTTGAATTATGAAAAATGTCAATGTCAATAAAAGAAGAATTTCTTCCTGCGATAATAAAACGCACACGATTATTACTCATCAGTATATTTTGGATTTCATTATTTAAGTCTATTTTTTTCGATTCGTTAAGTTCATCAAGTCCATCTAAAAAAATTAAAAGTGGATCTATGTTGTTTTTAACAATATCTTCTATATCTCCACGATGGTAATACTTTAGCTCACGGAATTGTATAAAAGGCAAGAATTGATATTTTTCATAGTTATTTTTATTAGAAAATTCTTGTATTAGGGCATTGAATGTCATCTTCATTAAAAAACTTTTACCAAGATAGCCAATCCCACATAAAGCAATATTCTTAAATGATGATAATTTCTTTTCAGAAAATGAAGAAAGAACAAAATCAAGTAAAGGGTTTGTACCAATTTTTTTATCAGCATATGTATTTGAATTGTAGTATATATTTTTATCAATAATAACGATTTGTTTTTTATACATTTCACCATAATATTTAATATCCAATGAATTCACATCACCACGACTATAGCGTTGACCTAATTTTAACGATGATAAGCATAATAAATCATAAAATTCTGGATCATATTGCTCTTGAAAGTATTTTTCCAATTTTTGCGATAATATATCAATACCATAAATGATTAAATCAATACCCATATTTTCTAGTTCTGCTTTAATACGTTTTTTTTCAATTTCTGGTATTTCTTGATTAGACAAGTAAAAAAGTTGTAGATCAGAGTTATTTTTGCTTTTTTTTACTTCACTATTAATTTTTCTTTTATAATCTTTATCTAAAGAACATGCCAGTTTAGCTTTTTTGATTGGATCAAAACCATCATAGCCGCCATCTTTTGTTCCTTCTCCACCTTCAGGTATTTTGAAATCATAATCAGGATGTATAAAATTTATAAGTTTAAGACCAATTTTTTCAAAATCTGTTGAGCCAGATGTAATAGAACTCAATCTACTTAATGCGGCAAAATAGAGTGTCTCATCACTCACCTTTGATATTACCTCACTTTCATATTTTAAAATTTATCAATAACACATATTAATATTCTCAAATAATAGTATATGAAAATGTTTGCTTTTCTACAATATACATTATTAATTTGATAGCTTTAATAATAAACCATTGCACTAAAATTACAGATAAATGCAATTATTTTGCATATTTCCTCGTACCCCCCCCCTTGGCACGGTCCTTGCAACGCATATCACCGTTTTAAAGGCGAACAAGAGCCCCATGCCAACCCCTCGGGGCAGGGTATATGGTAGACAGCAATACATTATTTAGAAATCTTTCCGTCCCCGTGAAAGTCTCTAATTTCCCAGATCAGAAAGCTAGCCGTACTTTGGGCTGTGGATAGGTTTACCCTGCATAGGGTAAAGGGGAGCAAACCCACTCCACGCCAGCCACGACGGCAAATTAAAAAAGGTGCGGGGTTTTCAAGTTCTATTTTACGAATAACACAAATCAAAAGCGGTATTGTACACCGCAGTTTTCGGAATTAGCGTCTGTCTCTGTACACCGCTAGCTTGGACAAATCGGGGTGCCCATGACTACCACAGTAGAAATCATGGCACAAATTTTACCATCAATCCTGCAGCTATCAAAAGTTTGTCAATCTTGTCAAAACAAGGTGTTATGGCTGCACATTCAACATTTTATTAAAGTACACAGCATATTGAAATATACCAGAAAGTTCCATTTAGTATCAGATATACAAGAAGCCTTTACTCGTTCGCAGCTAATTGATATTGAAGGAATTCCTGTTCATGTATTGTCAATTCCAGATTTGATTATCAACAAACGAGCTGCAGGAAGATTAAAAGATCTTGCCGACATTGAAGCTTTGCAGAATATTGGCTAAAGATTTATCTGCAAGGATATAATTACCTAATATTTTTCAATATTATTTTCCCATTTAATTTGTATAGCATGATTGCAGATGTTCTTATTTAAAGTTGTCTACTACAATATTGGCACACTATTGCTTCATATTTTATGTCATTTGCACAATATTGACATTTCTTTGTTTTACCAGATTTTTTCTTACCAAATATACTTCCAACAATAAATGCGACTATTAAAATAATACCTAGTGTAGGTAAACCACCTCTTATTAGAAATAAAGAAACAATAGTTACAATTATGGCCATTACAACTTTTCCCATAAAACATTCTCCCTTTAAAATTACCTTATTTTATAATTATGTCACTATTAATTTTATTAGCAAGCTCTAATAATCTTTTCATAATATTCTTTCAGGCATTTATTTTACTACCTCATATCTCGAAATGTAATCCATCCACCTTTTTGCAAGTGGTCAAGCCAATATTGATAACGTCTATATACATAATTCCATGAATCTTGTGATAATCTACGAGCATAATCCCAAAATTCTTTAAATTTCATTTCATGTAACATTTGTGACAATACTCTTCCAGCACGCTCACCTTCCCCCATTGTATTATCATTTTCCAATATATATCTGTAACTTTGTCTACAGAAGTCATGTGTTGCTATTACAGCCGCAAGATTATCCAACCAACCATCCCCATCAAAATATTTTGGAACAATAACCCTTTCGCTCATTGCTTCTACTCTATTTCTGAACTCACGATATGTTTCAGCGGATACTGACACTGACACTAACCCTAATGCCACTATAAGCAATCTAAAATTTAAAAAAATCATTCTACAACTCCTTTTCATCTTTTAACTAAAAATCCATGGCAAATGGCACATAACCTAAACATTAAACACCAAACCACTTACACTGTCTCAAGTTCAGGTATCTTGCAACCTGACAGAAAATCCTAGTCTCATGCTGAATGCATCTCCGATATTATAAACTGCACCGCCAAACATCATCGTTAGATTTAATCCAAAACTTCTCGTTATCCAAAAACCTCCGCTTATTTTCGCACCAACCAAAGCATCACTAAATGCCCCAAATCCGATTGGGATTACAATAACAGATGCTCCTAAATCCCATTTTTCGGCCAAATAACGATAACCAAGACCGAGATGTGGAAATGCATACAGAGCCTCTCCTTTTATAAAATTCATCATATTGCCAGTCGAAATAGCCAGCCCCATCCTTGAAACAATATCTAGATCAACAGATAAAGCCGTTAATGTTTGACTAAAAGAACCTATAGGATAACCTGAAAAAGAATATGTTGAAAACCCAACTCCAAAAGTACCAATCAAAGCCCCGGTTCTTTCGGCAAATACCGGGGAAACAATGATAATCGACAAAAACACTAACAACAAAACAATTAATCCTTTTTTCATACAAAACCTCCAGATAATTATTTCCGCCATATGGCGAAAGCGTATAAATCGCCATATTAAAATATATAGCCCAAAGACATAATATATTATTTTCAAATATATGTCAATATGACAAGTGTAAAAAGCTGTAAAATTGTGTCTAATAGACTTAGGGTTATGACGCTACAGCAGATTTTTATTGCGAATCTTAAAAAAAAGCGAAAAGAATATGGGATTTCCCAGATGAAATTGTCTGAAATGTGTGAGACTGCATCGAATTACATAGGACAAATTGAAATGGGCAGGCGTATTCCTTCGTTTGAAAAAATAGAAAAAATTGCTTCCGCATTGGGTATAGCTTCTTACGAACTTTTTGCATATGAAATTGAAAATAAAAAAAGCGAAAAACAAAAGGCGAAAGATTACTTAAAAAAGATGCCTGTCAAGGTAAAAAAAGAGATAATTACTCACTTATTAAATGAAGTCAAAAATAAAATTAATGTTTCTTTCGATTTCCAAAATTACCAGTAAACACACCCCGCCCCGCCCCTGTTGATTTTTCCCCCTTTTTACCCTACCCTATTAACATGACATTCAGTTTTTACAACACACTTGGCCGTAAAATGCAGGTTTTTTCTCCTTTAAAAGAGGGTAAGGTGGGCTTTTATGGCTGCGGTCCTACCGTTTATAATTACGCCCATATCGGAAACTTGCGCGCCTATGTCCACCACGATATATTAGTCCGATCCCTTCGCCGTGCGGGTTTCGATGTAAACCACATAATGAACATTACCGATGTCGGACACCTTTCCGATGATGCCGATGACGGCGAAGATAAAATGGTAAAAAGCGCCGAAGAACGCGGAAAAAGCGTATTGGAAATTGCCGACTTTTATACACAAGCTTTCTTTAACGATATTGATAAAATGAATATTACCCGCCCCAGCGTGGTTTGCAAGGCTACAGACCATATACCCGAAATGATCAATCTAATTCAAAAAATCGAAAAGAACGGGTTTACTTATCTTGCAGGCGGAAACCTCTATTTTGATATTTCTAAATTTCCGGCTTACGGCGAAATGGCTCTGCTTAAATTGGACGACCAAAAAGCGGGCGCAAGGATCGAGGCAGACAAAAACAAGAAAAACCCCCACGATTTTGTACTTTGGTTTACAAAGAGCAAGTTCGAAAATCAGGCGCTTGTCTGGGACAGCCCCTGGGGGCGCGGGTATCCCGGCTGGCATATCGAATGTTCGGCAATGAGCATGAAATATCTGGGCGATCAATTTGATATTCATGCCGGAGGTATCGATCATATTCCCATTCACCACACCAACGAAATTGCCCAAAGCGAGGCGGCAACGGGCAAACACCCCTGGGTCGCATACTGGCTGCACAATGAATTTCTGGTTCTTGATAAGGGAAAAATGTCCAAATCCGCCGGGGGCTTTTTAACCCTGCAAAAACTTGTGGACGAAGGCTTTGACCCTCTGGATTACCGCTACTTCCTGCTTGGCGGGCATTATCGCAGCCAGCTTCAATTTTCGTTTGAAAGTCTGCAAGGAGCCAAAAATGCCAGAAAATCGCTTGTGGATAAGGTTCGTACTCTGGCAGATAAAGCAGGCGGGGCGGATAAAGCAAGCTCTGTCTCTGCGCAGGCAAACCCCCAATATTTCGGTGAATTATCAATATATATAGAAAATTTTAATAAAGCGATAGAAGATGATTTAAATACCCCCCGCGCCCTGGCGGAATTATGGGGGCTTTTGAAGAATTCGTCCGATTCAGCTCTGTCCCTGGCGGCGATCTTTGATATGGACAGGATTTTGGGACTGGGGCTGGAAGAAACCTGCAAAGACGGGCAGAATAGCATCAATATAGATAATGAATTTGCGCAGGAAATAGAAGAGCTTATAACCAAAAGAGCCGAGGCAAAAAAAGCAAAGGATTTTGCCGCTGCCGACA
>JAITUN010000313.1 GCA_031286285.1 Bacteroidales bacterium
TTCTATGAAATTTGCTTGGAAGAAATGACAGAAGCGGAGCCTCAGCCGAACGCGCCACAGCCTTACGGAAATCAGAGTAAATCTGCTCAATCAGTGTCATCAGAGTTCGAAAAAAGCATTACAATTGTTCCCAACCCTACCACCGGAGAGTTACGAGTTACGAGTTACGAGTTACAAGTGACGGGTATTGAGGTGTTTGATATTTACGGGCGAGCCGTAAGTACTCATTACTCACTACTCACTACTTACTACTCCATAAATATTGCGCACTTGCCGAACGGAATCTATTTTGTAAAGATAGTTACAGAACAAGGCGAAGTTGTTAAGAAAGTTGTGAAACAATAAAGATTCTATATTGAACATTACAGAGCTTTATGTGAGTATGTAAGGCTCTTTTTTGCCCTACCCTCACCCATCTCCTCGCTCTACCTTTGCTGTAAACATCCAAGTTTATGGCAAAATCCAGCACTCGCCGCATCAATATTTACATCAACGGTAAAGAAGTAGAAGCCACAGTTAAAGGTATTCGCTCGGAGATGAATAAACTCATCAATGAGCAAAATCGTATGGTCACATCGGCTCAGATGAATATATCGCCAGAAAGTGATGTTGCTTGGCGCGGGTATCGGAGGTTTTACGCAAGTGTTCACTGCTTTTAATTCTGTGGTTAGCACACTTAAACAAACGGCGGTTGACCTTATGTGAAAATGAGGTTTTGTAGGGCAACTGAGCAAATTGCATAAGGTAAACTTTTTTCGTGTAATTTTGCCGCATCATTTCTAATACATAATAATATGTCCGTAATAGGTAGTAAAAAGTTGACAACTACTATGAACTTTACACAAAAGATTCTTCAAGGGATTCCTTCGGAATTACCCACACCAAAACCGCACGACACTTCGGTGAGCCACGCGCCAAAACGCAAAGATATTTTAACTCAAGAGGAAAAAAAGTTAGCGTTGTGCAACGCCTTGCGCTATTTTAAACCCGAATGGCACAGCGTTTTAGCGCAGGAATTTGCTAAGGAACTGCACAATTACGGCAGGATTTATATGTACCGTTTTCGCCCCGATTACAAGATGTATGCCCGCTCAATTGATGAGTATCCTGCAAAAACCAAACAAACCGCCGCCATTATGTTGATGATTCAAAATAATTTAGACTATGCGGTGGCACAGCATCCCCACGAATTGATTACCTATGGCGGAAATGGCGCTGTGTTTCAAAACTGGGCGCAATATCTGCTTACTATGCAATATTTGGCAACTATGACTGAAGAGCAAACATTGGTACTCTATTCAGGACACCCGTTAGGTTTGTTTCCCTCTCATAAAGAAGCGCCACGAGTGGTGGTTACCAACGGAATGGTGATCCCAAATTACTCAAAACCGGATGATTGGGAACGTTTTAACGCACTCGGGGTATCGCAATACGGGCAGATGACCGCCGGTTCTTACATGTATATCGGTCCGCAAGGGATTGTGCATGGCACTACGATTACTGTGTTGAATGCCGGTAGAATGTTGCAGGGCGAGATGGGCGGAAAACTATTTATCACTGCCGGTTTGGGCGGTATGTCAGGCGCACAGCCCAAAGCCGGAAATATTGCCGGAGTGGTCTCCATTACGGCAGAAGTGAACCCCGCCGCTACCCAAAAACGCTACGAGCAAGGATGGGTGGATGAACTGTATCAAGATTTAGATGAACTCTTCCTAAAAGTAAAAGAAGCTCAAAAACAAAAGATTGCCCGCTCGTTTGCCTACGTCGGAAATATTGTGGATTTATGGGAATATTGCGTAAAAAACAACATTTACGTGGATCTCGGTTCCGACCAAACTTCGCTGCACAATCCTTGGGCAGGTGGTTATTACCCGGTAGGTTACTCTTTTGAAGAATCGAACAGAATGATGGTAGAGGAACCTGAGAAATTCCACGCTGCAGTACAAGAATCGTTGCGCAGACAAGTAGCAGCGATAAACAAATTGGCAGAGAGAGGAATCTACTTTTTCGATTACGGCAATGCGTTTTTGTTAGAAGCAAGCCGAGCGGGCGCTGACATTCTCAAACCGGACGGCAAATTCAAATATCCTTCTTACGTGCAGGATATTATGGGACCGATGTGCTTTGATTACGGCTTTGGACCGTTCCGCTGGGTGTGCACCTCCGGAAAACCGGAAGATTTAGATACTACCGACCAAATTGCGATGGAGGTGTTGCAAAAAATGAGCGAAACTTCTCCACAAGAGATTAGCCAACAAATGCGTGACAATATTACCTGGATTAAAGGGGCAAAAGAGAACAAGTTAGTAGTGGGTTCACAAGCCCGTATTTTGTACGCCGATGCCGAAGGGCGAATTAAGATTGCATCCGCTTTTAATCAAGCAATCAAGGAAGGCAAAATCAGTGCGCCGATAGTGCTGGGGCGCGACCATCACGACGTTTCCGGCACAGACTCTCCGTTCAGAGAGACTTCCAATATTTACGACGGCTCTGCTTTTACTGCTGACATGGCAATTCACAACGTAATCGGTGATTCGTTTCGTGGCGCTACCTGGGTATCCATTCACAACGGTGGCGGGGTAGGCTGGGGTGAAGTAATCAACGGCGGGTTCGGTATGGTTTTAGATGGAACCGAAGAAGCCGATAAAAGACTTAAAAACATGCTCTTTTGGGATGTGAATAACGGCATTTCGCGTCGTGCTTGGGCAAGAAATCACGAAGCCATTTTCGCTATCAAACGCGCCATGAACGAAAACCCATATTTAAAAGTAACACTGCCCTATTTTGCTGATAAAGAGGTTATAAATCAAATAATTGAAAATATTGAATAAAAAACGGGTAGAAATCCTAATAATTCAAAAATAATACTTGTAAAATCTGCGAAATTCTGTGGGCGAATTTACTCAAATAGCAGTTTCAACATCTCCTCAATCTTCCCAATTGGGACTAATTTTATTTGGTATTTTGAGGTTTCAATTCCTTTCATATTATATTTTGAAAGGAAGAATCGTTTAAACCCTAATTTATCTGCTTCTGCAATTCTTTGTTCAATTCGAGGCACGGGTCTCACTTCGCCGCTGAGTCCCATTTCTCCGGCAAAGCAGGTTTGAGAGTCAATAGGAATATCGGCGGTGGATGAAAGAATGGCAGCCATGATGGCTAAGTTGATTGCCGGATCGTCAATAGTAAAACCGCCTACAATATTAAGAAACACATCTTTAGCGCCCAATTTAAAGCGACAGCGTTTTTCCAAAACAGCCAAAAGCATATTTAATCGGCGCAAGTCAAAGCCGGTGGCGGAGCGTTGTGGCGTGCCATACACTGCAGTGCTTACCAAAGCCTGCGTTTCGATCATGAGCGGGCGATTCCCTTCTAATATGGATGCCACGGCAGCGCCACTAAAGAGTTCATCATGATGCGAAAGTAAAATTTCGGAGGGGTTGTTTATTTCGCGCAATCCGGTCGCATTCATCTCAAAAATCCCCAATTCTGATGTAGAGCCGAAGCGATTTTTAATGCAGCGTACAATCCGGTAGCCATAGTGCTGATCCCCTTCAAATTGCAGAACAGTATCTACGATGTGTTCCAATATTTTAGGTCCGGCAATAGCACCGTCTTTGGTTATGTGTCCAATCAGGAATATGGGCAAAGCTGTAGTTTTTGCCAAGTGCTGAAATTCGGCGGCGCACTCTTTGATTTGGGATATAGAACCTGCTGCAGAATCAATGAGTGTACTTTGCATGGTTTGAATTGAGTCCACAATAATAATATCGGGATTTAATTCTTCTATGTGTTTTACAATCTCTTGCGTTTGTGTTTCGGTAAGAATGAACAGGTTTTTGTTGGGATTTTCCGAGATCCTTTCGGAGCGCATTTTTAGTTGAGTTTCACTCTCTTCTCCGGAAATGTAGAGTACTTTGCATTTTTTCAGCGCCAGCCCCATTTGCAACAGGAGCGTTGATTTTCCAATTCCGGGTTCTCCTCCAAGCAGGGTAAGCGAGCCACGCACAATTCCTCCTCCTAAAACAGCGTCAAGTTCTTGAAAACCTGTAACAATTCGAGGCATCTCCTCTAACGCAATCTCTCCAATAGGTTTTGGCTTTGACTTTATTAATGTGGAGAGTGCTTTCCCCTTTTGCTTCTCTTCTCTGTGAATCACTTCTTGCTCGAAAGTGTTCCATTCGCTGCAGGAGGGGCATTTCCCAATCCAGTTAGCAGATTGATACCCACAGCTTTTACAATAAAAATAGGTGTTTGATTTTGCCATGCGCAAAAATAGATTTTTAGCCACAAATTATACAGATTGACACAAATATTTTTTTTTATATTAATTCGTGAAATCTGTGGCTAATAAAGTATATATTGCCCCAAACTATCTTTATGAACTTCTCCCACTACCCCGTACTCAAAGCGCTACTGCCCTACATTTTTGGTGTCATTTTCGGATTTTTTTTACCGATAAACAATCTTAATCTGCTTTTCTGCATTTTTTGGCTCTTTTTTTGTGGTATCATAGCTATCGTTTTTCGACATAAAAAGAGTTTTTTTTTGCACCAAACGGCCACAATAGTAATATTATTTTCTTTCTTTTTTGCGGGATATTTATCGGTTTCTTTCCATTTTCATAAAAATATAGATGGTTTGAATTTAGAAAAGATCACTCAAAAACAAACATGGATAGCAGAAATTATAGAACTTCCCTTAGAGCGTGAAAAATCATACAAAATAATTGCTAAACTTTACGCCATAAATGATACTTCTTATTGGATTACAAATAAAGTAGTTCTCTATTTCCAAAAAGATAGTGTCATAAAAGATTATAGGGTAGGGGATAAGCTTATTATACATACGAAACTATCTTTCATTAAACCGCCGAAAAATCCATATCAATTCAATTATGAAAAACTGATGAAAAGGAAAGGGATCTATCTTACAGGTTATGTTGGAAAACAATATGTGAAGAAAATAGAAGGGATACAAACTTATTCTGTAAAAATGTATGCTTCTTATTTACAGCGCTTTTTGTCTGAGAAATTAGTTGCATCAGGGTTATCGGGAGGAGAATTTAGTGTGGCCGCAGCGATCTTATTGGGCAATGATGATACCCTTGAGCCGGAGTTGAGAACGAGTTATGCATCTGCCGGGGTGAGCCACATCCTTTGCGTTTCGGGAATGCACGTCGGTATAATTTTTATGATTCTTAATTTTTTGTTACTCCCGTTAGGTAATTCGGCAAAATCGAATTTCATAAGAAATCTGCTTCTATTGGTTTCTATTTGGGTATACGCCAATATTACAGGATTAGCGCCGTCGGTTTCACGAGCGGCTGCAATGTTTACTTTTGTGTTGGTCGGAAAATTTCTAAACCGCCAATCCAATATCTTTCACAGTTTGTTTGCATCATTATTTATATTGCTCATCATCAATCCGTTATTGCTTTTCGAAGTGGGCTTTCAGTTAAGCTATTTAGCAGTTTTTGGAATTGTGATTTTTCAAAAGATGATAGCGCAATGGTTTCATCCTAAAACAAAAATCGGTAATTATATTTGGAATTTGGCGTCGGTTTCGATTGCGGCACAACTCACTACTTTTCCCATTGCTGTATATTATTTTGGACAGTTTCCCAATTATTTTTTATTGGCAAATTTGTTTATAATCCCCATATCTTTTGTAACGACGGTTACGGGAGTAGCCACGTTGGTGTTTTCGTTTAATACTTTCTTGTCCAACTGTTTAGGGTATCTTTTGAGTTTTGAAGTAAAAATTATGAATGAAGGTATTCAATTTATAGAAAAGTTTCCGGGCGCTGTTATAGCAAATATTTCTATTCACTTTATTCAGGTTATTTTACTCTATATTATTGTTCTTACTTTTTGCATTTTCAAGAAAAACAGATGGAAGAAACTTGTTTTTAGTTTACTTATCACTTTCAATATCTTTTTAAGTATTGACATAATCAACAATATTAAAAACGAACATCACATTGAAGTTGTGAATTATGATATTCCGAAATGTTCAGCTATTCAATTTTGTTATAAAAAAAATGCAATATTTTTCTCAGATTCAATTTATAATGAACAGGATAAACGCTATCAATATAGTGTTAAAAAACATGATATAAAAAAACATATCAAAAATAGATTCATTACATGTAATGAAGATTTTGAAAACGATTTTTTATGCAAAAAAGGAGATTATATACTCTTCTGCGATACCATTTATTTTTTGAGAAAAAATAAAAATAAACCGAATGATATAAAATTAATTATTTACAATCATAATTTTCCCAATTGAAGTATTCACAAATTGAAGAGATTTTGAATAGCTTATTAAGGTTTCAATAGTTGCTTTTCTTGGGGCTTGGTTAAGATTTAGCTTGGAAGATTTTTTATAAAGTGTTATTTCTTTATTCATAGGCATTTTATTCGTTTATTAATACGTAAAAACGCCGATACAAATGAATTATTGCAAAAAAAGCGAAATAAAAATGTAATTCACTTACTACGAAATGATAACATTTTTTTCTTTGATCAATTTTCTAAGATTGATCAGTGCGTAGCGCATTCTTCCCAATGCAGTATTTATGCTCACACCGGTAATTTCGGCAATATCTTTAAAACTAACATCGTCATAGATTCGCATTTCCAATACTTCGCGTTGTTCTTCAGGGAGATATTGCACTAAATTTTTCACGTCGCTGTAAATTTGCTCAGTGATAATCTTTTGTTCCACTGAAGGGTCAGTGCCATTAAGCACGTCAAAAATATTGAAATCACTGTTCGACTCAAAAATAGGCATACGTTGCACTTTTCTGTAATAATCTATCTTAAGATTATTGGCAATCCGCATTACCCATTGTAGAAATTTTCCTTCTTCTTTATAATTATCTGATTTTAATGTGTTGATAACTTTGATAAAAGTGTCCTGAAAAATATCTTCTGCCAATTCACGGTTTTTAACTGACATAAGGATGTACGAAAAAATCTTTTTTTGATGCCTGTTGATTAGATGTTTTAGGGCAATTTCATCACCTCCAACATAACGAGTAATTAACTCATTATCGGTTAACGTAATCGATTTCATAATCATTTTTTTGGTTATTAGAATTAAAAAGTAGAAATTTAATCGATAACGTTCCTCCTATTATTTTATATGATTTTTTTATGCGGTGCAAATGTATAATAACTTTAATATGAAAACAAATATTTAGTAAAAAAAATGCATAGTTTTCGTATATTGTTGTTTTACAATAAAATAAAATTTAAAAAAAATAATATCAAGCGAGTTTTTGCAATGAAATGATGAATAGGATCAGGAAATTTTCGAGAAATTATTCATAATAATCGAATTTTAGATGCTTAATCGTCATTCCTTTATTGATTAATTGCAGCAAAGAATCTATCCCAATTTTTAAATGTTCTAGCGAGAATTGCTGAGTAACTAATTTATCACTTTTCTCTGTTTTAATTCCATCCGGGAGCATGGGTTGGTCTGAAATCAAAAGGAGCGCCCCTGTGGGAATTCTGTTGTAAAAACCAACGGAGAACAAAGTAGCAGTTTCCATATCAATAGCAGTGGCTCGGATCGCTCTTAAATATTCTTTAAACTTGTCGTCATGTTCCCACAATCTACGATTAGTAGAATAGACCGTACCTGTCCAATAATCTTTGTTATAGTCTCTTATAGTGGATGATATTGCTTTTTGCAAATTAAAAGCAGGTAATGCAGGTACTTCCGGAGGAAAGTAGTCGTTGGAAGCGCCTTCTCCTCTAATGGCAGCAATTGGCAGTAAAAGTTCTCCCAAGCCGATATAGTTTTTTAGTCCGCCGGTTTTTCCAAGAAAAAGCACTGCTTTAGGCTTAATTGCGGTCAGTAGATCCATAATTGTAGCAGCCATTGCACTCCCCATGGAGAAATTGATAATAGTGATGTTGTTTTTTGTGGCGCTTTGCATAGGATTGTCAGTTCCCATAATTTCAGCGTTCATAATTTCAGCGAAATTGACTACATAATCCTTAAAATTGGTAAGAATGATATATTTACCAAAATCCGGCAAGGCGGTTCCGGTATATCTAGGAAGCCAGTTTTCTGCTATTTTAATTTTTTTTTGCATAGGGTTAGATTTTGGTTTTAGGCGACCTATTCATTGCTTTTACATTATTTTTTTCTTTTCTTGGCGGCTTTCATTGCCTCATTATACTTATCAATAGCAGTTTGAGTACTTGCCAGCAATTCGTTAGTATTAATTTGACTTCCCACTGCGCGCTCCATCCAAAGTTTTGGGGTAACTCTTCCCATAGCATACATTCTGCATACCTCATCGCCCAAATTTTTGTCTGCTAAATAATTGCTAATCTGAAAATCAATAATTTGGCCAATAGGATAAGCCGATAAATACAATGGAGCATCAATCATGTGAGAATAGATTGCAAGAATGGTTTGGTCAGGAATGCCAAAAACAGGCGCATAATATTGATTCCAAACCTCTTTAGCAATTTTCATCACGGCGAATTTTAATCCGTTTGCATCGGTTTCAGGATTTTGGTACATCCATTGCCACACTTTAATATCCACTAAAGATACGCCCATAATTTCGTAACAGCCCCAAAAAGCATCAAGGATGCTTAGATATTCTGCAAGTTCATCATCATTAATATAGCCTAACAAAGCCAAATCTTTTTCCTGAAATGTGAAAGCTAATGCTTCAGTAAAAGCGGTATTGGGTACGCCTTTCAAGAAGTAACTTGGCACATTGTGCAATGAAATAGTTTGTTCAACATTATGTCCAAATTCGTGAATTCCAATATTATATCCTTTGTAGTCCATTCCATTTACAAAACGTGTGCGCAACATTGATTTGTCCGATTTCATTTCAGCGCCCCATGCATGTCCGGCGCCCACAGATGGATCTACTTGAACATAAGAGCAAATTTCTTTGGCTTTTTCGGGCGTGAATCCCAATTTTACCAAAATATTGGGCAACTCTTTTTGAAAAGCGGCAACATCCGGATATCTTGCACGAATATCCATATCTAACGAATCTTGATTAATGGTGCTTCTTGATTTGAATCCATCATACCAAATATCAAAAGGTTGTAATTTTCTTCCCAATCTTTTTGCGATAATTTCTGCAACTTTTTTTACTTGCGGCGAAGTAATTAAAGAGATGAAAAGTTTTTCCACATCTTCAAGTTTCATTTCTAAATCACTATCAAACGTTCTCGTAATAAATGTACTTCCGCCCGCATAACACTTGTCGGTTGCGCTAATTGCTTTAAAAACATTGAGTAAATGTTGATATCTGGTGTTTGGTTCCGGAGTGGTTTCAATTTCAACAACATCGTGCAGATAAGTTTTATTTGGGATGGGTTTCCAAAAAAAACCATCCTGTTCTTCCCTAACCTCAGTTGGGATAGATTGGTCAATAATGGCTTTCATGACTCCATAGATTAATTGTTGTTTTATTAATCCGGTTTGAGAATCGGCGTATGCAGCTTTAAGTTCGTCTCGAAGTCCCCAATGGGTAATTAATTTTGTTCCATAAGACCAATAACGATTATTCGAGCCGTTTTCGATTCGTCCCATGGGGATATTGTAGTTGGCAATATAGTTGTCTGCATTTCCAATGGCTGCAGCAATATTTTGTTGTAAATTTGCCGGCACGCGTGAATGGAAATAGTCGCCCAGCCGAACATATCCCCATTCTCTTTCACTCCACAGATGTCCGTTGTTCTCTTTTTCACTTAAAGTAAAATAGGGGAAATTTAAAGCAACAACAAATGCAATCTTATTCACGAACATATCATCAGAGAAATGTGCGTTTATATCATAAGTCATAAAAAGTTCGTCAATGGGTAACAGTTCGTAACCTGCCACTTGAGTAGGTCGTAACAAATCTAAAGTAACACGATTATTATGTCCGAAAATAGATTCAAAGTTTTCAGCCAAACGATCGAAAAGTTGATTTTTTTCATCAATTGTTTTGCAAAAATGAGCTACACAAAAATTGTAAAAATCGGTTTCGGAGCCATCTTTATAATTCCATAGCATAGCAGTTTGTTCTACTCCTCTTTTAATAATATCTTTTGAGATATTGCTCTCTTTTGAAAGTTCAGTAATTGTTTTGTTTTTAGTGCCATCAAAAATAAATTGTGCATTCATAGTATAAAAAAATAACAAAAAAAATAGGAAAAAGAAAACAGATAAAGATTTTTTCATTTGAATTATATGTTTGATTATTAATAAAATACGTTATAGATAGTGATTTTATAAAAAGTTTGCGAATGTATAAGAATTTTTAGAATGATAAATAAAAAAATATATTTTCGCCGTCTCATTCGGGGTGTGGCGCAGTTGGCTAGCGTACTTGCATGGGGTGCAAGTGGTCGGAAGTTCGAGTCTTCTCACCCCGACTTATTTTTTTCAATAATTCATTAATTATTAATAATTAAAACAAACAAAGTATGAATGTAAAATACACTAAAGATCACGAATGGGTAAAATTGGAAGGTGACACCGCAATTATCGGAATCACCGCTTTTGCTGCGGAACAGTTAGGAGATATTGTTTTCTTAGATATCAATACTGTTGGAGAAATCCTTGATAAAGATGAAGTTTTCGGTACTATCGAAGCTGTGAAAACTGTTTCTGACATGTTTTTGCCCATGAGCGGAGAGATCGTTGAGTTTAACGAAGAATTGGAAAGCAATCCGGGGCTCATCAATTCCGATCCATTTGGTGCAGGTTGGATCATCAAAGTAAAAGTGGACGATCCCGCAGAATTTGATGAACTTCTTACTGAAGATCAATACAAAGGGCTTATAGGATAAAAAAATCACTTACCCCCTTGACAAATGCTTTTTTCGGTTGTATATTTGCGGTCGTAAATATACAACCGAAATTTGTATATAAAGTAATGTTTAACAAATAAATACTCTTATGGAAAAAGAAAAAATCAACTTAGACAAACTCAAAGTACTCAACTCAACGTTGGAAAAATTAGAAAAAACTTTTGGTAAAGGCGCTATCATGAAATTGGGTGAAAAACCGGCAGAAAACATTGACGTCATCTCTACCGGCTCAATTGGCTTGGACGCTGCGCTGGGCGTAGGAGGATTACCCAAAGGCAGAGTCATCGAAATCTATGGACCCGAATCTTCCGGAAAAACAACTTTAGCAATTCACGCTATTGCTGAAGCACAAAAAAATGGAGGAATCGCCGCCTTTATTGATGCAGAACACGCATTTGACAGATTCTATGCCGAAAAATTGGGCGTTAACATCGCAGAACTGTTGGTAGCACAACCCGACAACGGCGAGCAAGCGCTAGAAATTTCCGATAACCTCATCCGCTCCGGCGCCATTGATATTATCGTGATTGACTCTGTAGCAGCCTTAACCCCTAAAAGCGAAATTGACGGCGATATGGGAGATGCTAAAGTTGGGCTTCAGGCACGCCTCATGTCACAAGCACTACGAAAATTAACAGCAACTATCAGCAAAACAGGATGCTGTTGTATTTTCATTAACCAACTTCGTGAAAAAATCGGAATCATGTTCGGCAACCCCGAAACCACAACCGGTGGAAACGCCTTGAAATTTTACGCCTCAGTACGTATCGATATTCGCCGATCTTCACAAATTAAAGATGGAGATGTTGCCTCAGGAAACCGAGTAAAAGTAAAAGTAGTGAAAAATAAAGTGGCGCCCCCATTCCGCTCTGCCGAATTTGACATCCTGTTCGGAGAAGGAATCTCTAAAACCGGCGAAATCATTGACATTGGCGTGGAAAAAGGAATTATTAAAAAAGCAGGCTCTTGGTTTTCTTACGAAGAAACCAAATTAGGACAAGGACGCGATGCCGTAAAACAGATGCTGATGGATAATCCCGAACTTGCTGATGAGTTAGAAAAAAAGATTAAGGAGGTGTTGTAGAATACATTAAGCTCAAAGCACCATGAACAGTTTGCAAATTCTTACTGATAATGATTATTTACTTTTTTTAATTGAGATAAAGGAACGCATTCACAGAAGTCGGTATGAAGCCGCAAAAGCTGTCAATCAAGAAATAATACAACTATATTGGGATATTGGACGCAGTATCACCGAAAAACAGCAAAGTTTAGGTTGGGGAAATTCTGTCGTTGAAACTCTTTCGGAAGATTTACAAAAAGAGTTTCCGGGAGTGAGTGGATTTAGTGCACGAAATATTTGGTACATGCAGCAGTTTTATGTTGAGTATAAGGATAATACATTTCTGCAACCATTGGTTGCAGAAATTAGTTGGTCGAAACATTTGGTCATTATGGCTAAATGTAAAGATATGCAAGAGAGACAGTTTTATATTTTAACAACTAAAAAATTCGGATGGACGAAAGATCTTCTTATTCATCAAATAGAACTCAAAGCATACGAACGCTACTTGCTTGGACAAACAAATTTTGACGATACTTTACCCGAAAAGATAAAAAAACAAGCAATATTGGCGGTTAAAGATGAGTACAATTTCTCTTTTACTAATTTGGCGGGAGAACACTCGGAGGCAGACTTGGAGCAGGCTTTAATAAACAATATTCGGTCTTTTTTGATAGAGTTTGGCAGTGATTTTTCATTTATCGGAAATCAATATCGAATAGAGGTAGAAGATGAGGAGTATTTTATTGATTTGCTGCTATTCCATCGCCGATTGCAATGTTTAGTCGCTGTAGAATTGAAAATAGGAAAATTTATTCCCGAATACAAAGGCAAAATGGAATTTTATCTCAATTTGCTGAACGATCGCGTGAAACTTTCCCATGAAAATGAGGCGATCGGCATTATTGTGTGTAAATCAAAAAAACGTACTATTGTAGAATATGCATTAAAAGATTCGAAAAAACCGATAGGCATTGCAACCTACAACTTGTCGGCTACATTGCCGGAAGCATACAAGACACTACTGCCTACACCCGATGAAATTGCTGAAAAAATAAATACGCTACTGCTATAAAATCTCTATGAGTTTATAAATACACAAAAACAAAACAAACAACAAATAGCAAATTAACTCATGTTCCCTGAAAAACTGATCCGCTCAGAACTGCTGCTTGGCAAAGATGCAATAGAAAAATTGCATAATGCCCATGTTTTGCTTGTGGGACTGGGCGGCGTAGGAGCCTATTGTGCCGAACAACTCTGCCGCGCAGGAATCGGAGAGATGACCATTGTGGATGCTGATACTGTAGAATACTCTAACTTTAACCGCCAATTATTAGCATTGGAAAATACGCTGAAACTCCCCAAAACAGAAGTGATGGCTGAACGGCTGCACCAAATCAATCCAGAAATAAAATTGCATGTAATTCAAGAGTTTGTGAGAGATGAAGGTACAGAAAAACTGTTATCTAGAACTCATTACGACTATGTAATTGACGCTATTGACACCCTTTCTCCAAAAGTGTATCTGATCTATTTTGCTTTACAGAAAAATTTCCGCGTAATCTCTGCTATGGGTGCGGGCGGAAAGAAAGAACCCGCATTAGTAAAAGTGGCAGATATTAAAAAAACCTATCAATGTCGTTTGGCACATGCCATACGCAAACGACTGCACCGGCTGGGAGTAAAGAGCGGCTTTAAAGCCGTTTTTTCTACAGAAATAGTACCCGATGATGCCATTGAACTCGACCCGAATCCGGAGATTAACAAACTCTCAGTGGTGGGAACCATCTCATACATGCCCGCCATTTTCGGTTGTGTGATGGCTGCCGAAGTAATTAAAGAAATAGCCGAAAGTATCACTTGTGAAAAATAAAGTTCTGAAAAAATGAGTTACAAGTTACAAATTACAAGTTATACCTTTTCCGTCATCCGTCGGCTCTTCGCCTCCGAATGCCACCTTTTCTGCAAGCGGAAAAGGAACTTATGCGCTTTCTGCTTTCTGCTCATTCTCAATTCATTCTCCCAGACTGATCCCCCACTCCGCATTGAATTGGAAAGCGCTAAAGACCAACAAGACTACAAGTTTGCCCCACTCGGAGATCAAGGGGTTGCCGTTTTTTACCAAAGCGCAATTTTGAGTTTAGATACTGCGCAATGGGTTTTTATTCATTATGATACAAATCTTGTAAGAACCAATCTTTTTAAACTGAAAATCCCAAACTTGTGCCAGTATTTTGCTGCCGATCTTTATAATAATAAGCTATTTTTGTATTTACAAAAACCTGCTTATAAAAAAGATTCATTGAAAAACTATCTTTTAGAATGGAATTTGATGACGAATGATTTTCAACTATATAATTTGATAAATTACAAACTCCCACATTTTTCCTCCATAAAAGTAGCGGATGATAATTTATTTATTGTAATAAATGAAACAAATGCTAAGTCAATTGTGTTTTACAACTATAAGACGCACAGCAAACAAGTAACACAATTTACAAATGAAGAGATCACCTCCCTTGAATCGTTTTGTATAGATACACTAAAAAAAACGACCTGTTTTTGTATGTTTTTGAAAAACAAGCAAGGTTCTTGGGCAGAGTTGTTTATAACAGATTATTCCGGAAATATTCAACAACACTCTACTCTACCTTTTTCTTCTGATTTGATATTTAATTCAGCCAAAATAGCTATCGTTGGTTTAGATTCAATATTACTATGTGGTGGCTATTCATCTGTTAAAGATAAGAAAACAAAAGGCAGTTATTCTGGAATATATTCGTTATTATATCATAAAAACAAGTTTTCTGACATCAGTACTTATTCTTTTGGCGCATTGTTGGAAAAAGATTCCGGTTTAAACATAAAACTCTTAGAGGAGCAAAACTTAACCATGAATGCACATATTACCCAAAATAATGGGCACATCTTTGTTATTACTGATGTTTTTTACCCCGAATATCAATACTACTCTTCTCCATCGTTCAGGTATTATGGATATTATGGATATGATTCTCCTACTCAATCTTTTGAAGGATTCAGGTTTTTATATTCCTCTATTTTAGAATTAAACAAAAAAGGAGTATTCTTAAACGAGTGGTTTTTTCCAATTCAAAATGTACTAACCAAATCGTTTTATAATTTGGTAAATTTATATCAGGATGAGGAAGAGAACACGCTGTTTTTTTATGTATCAAAGAATGAGATCATTTCACAGTTGATGAATGGGAAGAATATATTGGGTCCACAATCGACAATTCCGATAGAATTAACCTATAAAACGGATATTTTAGAATACAGTTCAAATATTTACATGCAACATTGGTACAATAATAGCTTTTTAGTTTCAGGCTATCAATATATTAAAAATTCGCAACGAGGAAGCGGAAAAGGAAAACGCTATGTTTTCTTTTTAAATAAGTTGATTTGTGAATAACAATGATTGTGTTCCATTTCGCAACATTTTTTATTGTTTTTTGTACGACAGAATTAAATTTATTCTACTTTCGCAGCGACTATAACAAATAAAGTAATTAGGAAAAGATTGTTATTTGTCTGAAAAACAATGGTGGAGATTTGTTGTTAAAGAAGTATATATCAATAAATACAAAAAAATAGCAACATGGCAAACCTGCTGTTAACAGAAAAATGTGTCAGGGCGTGTCCTTACTGCTTTGCGAAAGAATATCTGAAAGAGAGCAAAGC
>JAITUN010000001.1 GCA_031286285.1 Bacteroidales bacterium
GATTCTTTGTCAAAGAGAAGAGTTCTACTTCGTATTTTTCTTTTAACTTTTCGGCAATTGAACAGGCGATTTTTTCTGTTGTGCCGTGCTTTGAAGTGTAGATGATTGCTACTTTCATACTATAATTTTTTAATATGCCACTGCCGTTTCATAATCCTCCGTATATCCCCAATGTGAGGTGAAAATATATTCTACAGTAGGAAAATGACGAATAATCTCCATTGACTTAATTGCCTGCTCGTTATCCATATTGAAAAATGCAGGAATCGGAGCCATCTTGCCCTCTTTCAGGCTCAAAATGTCGCCGCTAAACAAGTATTTGTCGTTAATTAAATAAGCCATCATTCCGGTAGTGTGACCAGGAACGAGGATCCCTTCAATTTTCAGATTTCCGATTTGCACTATCTCACGGTCTTCCAAAAGAAGATAGTCTGTGCGGGGAATAGAATTTCCAAACCACAGGAACTTGGATTTTGTGCCGTTTATCATCTGCACCTCCTCTTTCGACATATAGAGTTTTGCTTGGTCAAACAGCCCTAATGCACCCACATGGTCGCCATCGGAATGAGTGAGAAATACAGTGGACACATCTTCAAGATTAATTCCCAAAATTTTCATCTGCTCCGCAACAGTAGTCTTATCATTGGCACAGTCAAACACAATATATTGTGCACTATCTTTAATGATGAAGAGATTTGCAAAACCATCTTTTACTACGAAAATATCTTCCACTATCTTACCTGTTTCCATAGGAGCAAATCCGGAGGTTTCAGATTTCAGTTTTAGAAAAAACCAAGTAAACATTAAGACGATTACGCCAATGATAATACCAATGATTATCAGAACTCTTTTTAAAATTTTATTCATTTTTTTATTTTTTATGTCCTTTTCGGACGGTTAATATTCTTGTTTAAGCACGCAGATAACGCAGATCATTAGGATTTTAATACAATTTTATTTTAAAGAAATCCTCTTTTAGCCACAACTTAAAAATGGGGTCTAAAATATCAACTTTTTGAGTATATATGTCAATAATTTCACGTGAAATAAGAGCATCTTTAATTTTCTTTAAGTTTGCAGAACTTCCAAAACGATATTTTTTAAGATTCTCTTGAGAAGAAAAAGCAGTTTCCCCATCAAGTACTGCATTCAGAAAATTGATTTGGGTACTTGTCATGGTTTCAATCTGACCCACAAAAAGCAAACTCAATTGATTTTTAATTCTTTGTAACGATTCGTCAATTATAGTTTTGGAACAACTTGTTTTTGTACACAACCATGCCTGTTGGGCAAGTTGTTGTACATAGTAAGAATGATTATCAACAAGTTCTGCAAGATATTCTGCTTGCTCAATGGTAATTTTTTTTCCTGTTTCTTCAAAGCGTTTATTAACAAATTTACCCCATTTTTTGTTGCTGATTTTTTGTAAAAACATGATATCTCCAAACTTGTAAAACGGCATTGAAGCGTTAGAGAATATATCCAAAAGCATTGTTCTTTTGCTTCCGTAAAGGCAGTATCCAACATTGTGATGATGTTGCCAATGAGAACGCAGTTTCCGCTGAAAAGCGATGCTTTCAGAAAAATCACCAATTGCCTGAAATTCATCTACACACACGATCACGCTAATTTTCTTTTCTTTGGCAATAGTTTCAGGTAAATTAAGAATTTCATCGGGATTTTTTTGTAAAGTTTCCCAACTCACTCCAAAAGAAATCTCTGCTTGTGAATCCGGCGAAAAAGTAATTTTGGGCAATAAATGGGATAAAAACTTTTTAGCATTTTCAATCATCTCTTCCCATTGGTTTGATGTGCCTTTTAAAACTCCTTTGGCAAAATGTTCATAAAATTCAGTTTCACTTCGAACATTGAAAATGTCAAGCATACAAACTTTAATCTTCTTGTTCTCTTTCCGAATATTTTCAGCAACATTTTCTACGAGTGAAGTTTTACCCCAACGTCTCGGTGAAATAATTGTTGTATTTATCAGCGATTTAAAGTTCGTTTCGAGACGTAGTGATTCTTCTTCGCGATCTGTGAAATTTATTGAATCTGAGGATTTCCCAAAAATAAAAGGAAGTTTTTTCATAACAAAAAATAATTTTCGGCAAAGATAATATTTTTGTAATATGTAACTGTGCAGTTAGTAACTTTTTGGTTTGTAACCTTTCGGTTACAAACCAAAAAGTTACATTCTCACTACTCACTACTCAATCTTTGCTTTACCACTTCAAACAGTACAATTCCTGTTGCCACCGAGACATTAAGCGATTGGATGGTGCCGACCATAGGGATTTTAATTGAGTCGTTGCATTCGCGCAGATAATCCCACGCAATTCCTTCATATTCGTTGCCCATAATGATACAGAGCGGTTGAGTAAACGCTTTGTTGAAGTACATTTTCTCCGCTCTTTCATACACGCCAATTACCTCAATCCCTGATTCTTTTAAGAAGTTAATCACATCTACCAGATTTGAGTGTCTGCATATCGGCAGTTTCAGTAATGCTCCGGCTGAACTTTTTACAGCGTCATCGTTCAGTTGAGCGCCTCCTTTCAAAGGCAGCACAATGGCGTCCACACCGGCACACTCTGCCGAGCGGGCAATGGCGCCAATGTTGCGCACATCGGTAATCTTATCTAAAATTACTATAAACGGATTGCGTCCCTCTTCAAAAATGGCAGGCACAATGTCGTAAATACTTTGATACTCAATTGCCGATAAAAAAGCGATCACGCCTTGATGGCTGCCCCGCGTAATTTTGTTCAGTTTTTCTACCGGAACATATTGAAACGGTATTTTGTTATGTCTTACTTTAATAAACAAGTCTTTGAACAGATCTCCCTGAAGTCCTTTTTGAATGAGTACTTTGTCAATAGTCTTTCCACTTTCAATCGCTTCAAGAATAGGTCGAAACCCATAAATTGTGTTTTCTTGCATCATATTATTTTTTTTTGCAAAGAAACACGATTTTTTCATCTTTTTTAATTATTTAATTATTATACTATTTTTGCGCATTACTTATTAATTAAATATATTTTTATGAAAAAATCTTTACTATTTACATTGTCCATGACACTTATCGCAGCGTTGTGGGTTGGAAGTTTAAATGCACAAAAGGTAGTAACAAATGAGAATGTAAAACCAATCTCATCGTTTTCTACTTTTAAAACCAACAATCTTTTTCAAGATGAAGAAATCATTTTTTCGGAAGGATTTGAAGGAACCACAATGCCTGATTTGCCTGAAGGATGGTCACAGTCATCGCCGGGTAAATGGGGAACATTGGATAATTTTATGAATCATCCGAATATGACTGAAAATTTCGCTTCTCACTCAGGTAGCCTGATGATGGTTGCTGTGTGGATTAATTCGGGTGATAATTGGGCGTTTAGCCCGGGGTTCGAGTTAGAAGAAGGCGAGACTTATTTGGTGAGTTTTTGGTATAGCGATATGGGGCATGAGCCATCTGACGAAGCTGACAATTTTGAAGTGTGGATAATAGATAAGAAGATGGACATTGAAGAGTTAATCTTTGAACAAGGAAACGTTCTTAATGGTTGGGATTACTTATGGAAAGAAGCTACCTATACCTTTACTCCTCCTTATACCAGTACCTGTTTCTTAGGATTTCACGATCTTCGTCCTCCCACTGGCTATGGACTTTGTATCGCTATTGACGATATTGAAGTGAGAAAAATTAGCGAAGAAAGTGTCAACGAAATTGTTAAACCGGTATTTACTATCTTTCCCAACCCGTCAACCCATTTGATTACTGTTTCAGCCAAAACCTCATTCAGCAAAGTGGAAGTGTGTAATTTCTTAGGACAAACCATTCTTTCTCAACAAAATGACAGTAATACTGCACAACTTAATGTATCAAGTTTAAGCAGTGGCGTATATTTTGTTCGCATCATTTCCAACAATGGAACCAGTGTTAAGAAATTTGTGAAACAATAAGAGGTTGTTGGTTTTTGCAATGCCGAAATGCTATAAAACTATATTTTTGCAGTCGTAATTTTTATTATGCTTAATAATTTTTGTTGAAAAGACTAAATGTGGATGCCTAAGTATCTTTAATTGTTTTTTTTATTATTGTATCTTATTTGTTCCATGATGAAACCTAATAAAATTCTACTTTTTATCATTATAATTATTGCTACGTTAGCCCTCATCGTCATTTTATTTCCTTCAAATGGGATTAGACTTTTTTCTAAAACACTACGATTTCCATTTCTGAATGATATTTTAATACGAAATCATATTCAAGAAGAAGACCCTGAAGAGACTCTAAATCAATGGAATGTTTATAATAAAAATGAAGATACTGCACTTGAAACTAAAAGAAAGGATACTGTAAAATACTTAGAAACGATACTAAAAAAAATGGAGGGTTCGTTTGAGTTACCTAATGGTAATCTTTCCTATTTTGTTCCTTTTTTCCAAAAAGCGGAAGCTGCAAGAGCGGAACAAAAAATTGTAAGGGTCATGTATTATGGAGATTCACAAATTGAGTTAGATAGATTCAGTTCTAATTTACGTCAATTTTTCCAAGAAAAATTTGGCGGCGGAGGTCCCGGAATGGCGCCATTTATCCAAACCATCCCCTCAGGAGCACTCAACCAAAGTTATTCTGGAGATTTTACCTGTTTTTCTCTTTGGGGAGAGGTCCACAAAAACAAAACCGACGATTATGGTCCATTTGCAAAAATGTATAAAATTGATGGTCAGAATAGCTTTTCAGCCAAAACGCTCAGTAAAAAAGAGGAATCAAACAGAAGAGACAACTATTCTAATATTTCATTGTTAATCAATAATATGAATGGAGATTTCAAGGCTGAACTAACTGACAACATGAGCAAAATAAAATATCCCTTAGAAACAGATTCTTTGGGTATCCAATTACTTGAATTTCCGTTGAATTTTTCCACTCAATCGTTTACAATTTCTATGAATGGGAGTGCCTATATTTATGGGATACTCATTGACAATGGTTTCGGAGTTGCTGTAGACAATATTGCCATGCGAGGCGCCAACGGACTGCACTTTACCTCCATGAACGATTCATTAATGCATATCATATATAAGTTATTAGATGTAGAAATGATTGTTTTACAATATGGCGGGAATGCCGTACCCGGTTTATCAGGTGAAAATAGTGTAGCGGCATATGTTAACAATATCATCTTGCAAATAAAATATTTACAACGTGTTGCACCAAACATACCTATTTTGTTTGTAGGTCCATCCGATATGCTTTCTATTGTAGATGGAGAGCTGAAAACCTACAGAGATCTTCCTTATTTAGTTGAAAAACTTAGTAATGAAATTCCTAAATCTGGGGCAGCTTTTTGGAATATGTATCAAGTAATGGGTGGGGCTAACTCCATGCGTGCATGGGTAAAAAAAGGCTGGGCTGGAAACGATTACGTGCATTTTACATCAAAAGGCGCCCATGAAATTGCCAATGTACTCACCCAAACATTTGAAGCTATGTATGAGCATTACAGAATAATGAAGTAATAATTTAGTATTTCACATCAGTTACTCGTATAGCAATCGTGATTTGAAATTCCCTAATTCGTGTCGGGCGCAACTTCTATATTAACAAATTGTTCATAATATTCATCAAGAGTAATATTTAATTTCTCTATTTTTTGAGCTGTTTCAATTCCCACATAGCGAAAATGCCAGGGTTCATATTCATAACCCGTAATACTTTCTTTTCCATTAGGATAACGTAAAATATAGCCGTAATCGTGGCCATGAGTTGACAACCATTCAAACTGTTTTGTTTTTTCAAATTCTTTTGATAACTTTTTTCCTCTCGCCGATACAATGTCGATTGCAAGTCCTGTTTGATGTTCTGAAAAACCGGGTTGTGCAACAGTTTTGTCTGTAATAACAACTCCATTTTCCTCAATACTCTTATTATATAGCCAATTTTGATATTTGAAATCTCTATATGCTGAAGTTATCCATATATTAACCCCATCGGTCTTTGCATCGTCATGCATTTTTCGAAATGCATCATACGCCTCTTTATGCATCATTTTGTTAGAATCGCCGTAGGTCTCTGTTATTGCAATTAATTCAACAGGGACATAATCTATTGGAAGATTATAACTTTTATTTACCAACATTAAAACCCCTCTACTTGTATCTGCAAATGTGGTAACTTTATTTTGGCTATTAGAATTAATTGTAATTGCTATAAAAAAAACAAGGAATAAGAAAATTTTTATCTTTTTACAAAATTCGAGATCCATATTTTTTTGTATCTGTTATAAAATGAGTTCACAAAATAACATAATTTATTTGATAATACTAACAGGTAGAAAAATGGTTTAAAATAACTATGCAAATATCAAAATAATTTTTTAACAGGTATTCTTAACACCGTTTTTAAATTTGATTCTTCTGTTTTTCTAGGGTCGGATAAATAAATTTCGTGGTGCCGTCTTATTTCATTAACGTCATTCTGAAAACCATTTTCTTCAATAAATTCGTTCATCAATTTTAAGGTTTTCGGCTCATCGTTAAATGCTCCTACATGCAGACATTGTACACACAGGCCTTCAATAATTTTCAAATACTTAGTATTTTTTGTATCAATATTTTTCTTTTTTGCTACTTCCCTGCAAGCCCATTGAAATACTTTTTCATCAACAAATTCAGGTAAGCGTATCAATGAAATCCAACAATATTTTGACTTATCAACAGAAGAATAGTTCTCATTGTTTTTTAGCCACCAAAACCCTTCCAAAGGTGGAATGAGATAATCAAAATATCCTTTTGGAACGAAGTTTCCTTTTTTGCTCATTTTAATAGCATATTGAATACCGTATAAAACAGGAATTGCTTTTTGCTATTCTCCATTTTCTTCGTTAGGATTTCCTCTTCCTTCAATGGCTACAAACTGAATTTCAGGAACATCTACAATCATTGGAGTCGTTTTTGGTAAATACAACTCTCTGAATTTTTTTTTGTAATCTTTAACTTCTGACATAATATTCATTTTTAATAATTATTAATTTTTATCTCATGGTTATACCGCACACTCCTTTTTGTTGTTAATAAATCGTTCTTTTACCGGCTTCTCAAATAACTATTTTCAAAATATTATGAAATTAAATAATTATTCTATTTCCTCCCACCATCTTGTGAATGATTGTATTGGGTCATTCAAAAAAACGATCTCGCCTATTTTTGGAGTTAAAATCTGTTGTTGTTTATCAAGTTGTTCGTTGATAGCAATGATACGTTGCAGCGGTTCTTTCCAGCAGTGCTTGCTTATAGAAAACTTGGAGTGATGAACGGGAATAATATATTTTGCTCTTAAGTCAATACCTGCTTGCAATACTTCTTCGGGGTGCATGTGAATGTATTTCCAAGAATTGTCATATTGTCCATTTTCAATCAAAGCAAAATCAATTTCGCCAATCTGTTCGCCAATACTTGCAAAGTGCGTATCATAACCGCCATCGCCACTTATAAAGATTTTGAGTGATAGACTTTTAATCAAAAAAGAAGCCCAAAGTGTTTTTTTTTGCCTCACACCTCGTCCGGAGAAGTGTCGCGCGGGCAGGCAAATCATTTCAACAAATTGATCAGGCACTATCCTCTCATTCCAGTCCATTTCTATTATATCTGAAGTAACATAACCCCATCTGGCTAAATGTGCACCTACGCCAAGCGGACAAACAACTTTCTTAACACGAAGTATTAATTCCTTGGCTGTCTTATAATCAAGATGATCCCAATGGTCGTGCGTAATTAGGAGATAATCAATATTAGGAATATCTTCAGACTTGAATATGTTTGTTCCTATAAAAGCCTTGTTTATAAACGAAACAGGTGATGCATAACTGCTAAAAACCGGGTCAATCAGGAAACGTTTACCGTCAAGTTGAAGAAAACAAGAGGAATGACCAAACCATATCAACAGGTTTTCCTTTGGGGTTAGTGAGACAAGATCTGTTTTTACGACAGGCATTTCAGCTTTTGGTTTTTTTTGTTTTGAAGAAGGTTGAGAAACAATCTTCCAAACGCTTTCTGTTAATTGCAAAGTGTGATTTATATTTTGGAAATGCTCGTCGCGATAGTTTGTGGAGTTCCTGAATTTTTCCCTGTTTTTACCATTTGGGAGTCTGCCAAATTTCGGATAAACAATATATAAAAAGACTCCAACAGCCGAAAGTAAAAGTATTGCTATGCTTATTGTTATTATTAGTATCATACTGATTATTGTCAAAATTGCGGCTCTCACACATTTTCCAAATTAATTTCATTCCAAATACAAATTTGAATCACCATAACTTAAAAACCTATAGCCGTGTGAAAGCGCATGTTCATAAACTTTTCTCCATTCCTCGCTTAAATAGGAAGAGACAAGCAATAACAAGGTGCTTTTCGGTTGGTGAAAGTTGGTAATCAACCCTTTGGATATTTTATGACGATAATGAGGCAAAATCATCAAACTTGTAGCTGCGTTTATTTCTGATAAGTTATTATCACTTAAATAATCGTTTAAAGTCGTTAATGCGCATTCAGGCGAAACATTCTGAAACGATGGATTTTCATATATTTCAAATTGTTCAACTTGAAAAGGATGAGTCAAATTTAAATACAATTTTGCTCCCATAATAAAGAGAGACTCTAAAGTTCGTGCCACTGTAGTACCAACGGCAACTATTTTTCTATTTTTGTTTTTTAGAAGAAATCCTACAGTATCTTTAGAAACAACCATCTGTTCCTGATGCATTATATGTTCTAGAACCGAATCTGTAGTAATAGGTTTGAAAGTTCCTGCGCCCACATGAAGGGTAATATTTTTCAGGGCAATATTTTTATTTCTAAGAGATTGCAATACATTTTTAGAAAAATGAAGTCCGGCAGTTGGTGCAGCCACAGAACCTTTCTTATTAGCATAAATGGTTTGATAACGTACTTCATCAGCTAGATTAGCCTCTCGTTTTATGTATGGAGGAAGAGGTATTTTTCCATAAGACTCCAACCATTGGACAAAAGTAACTGTCTCATCTTCCCACATAAAGGTTATTAAAAAAGCATCCCCTACCCTATCTCCTTTTTCTGCGATTATCCTAATTATTTTCTCATCTTTAACAGTAGGCTGGGTACCCGTAAGGTAATAAGATTGTAAAGACGCAAGAGTAGGTTTTTGGTTTCTACTTTCTGTTTTCTTCATCATCACATCAAACTCAATAGCATCTCTAAATTTTTTTGCATTACCAACGAGGCATTTCCAAGCCACTACTCCGGTTTGGAAGAATGCAGAAGCAATATCTCGCTTCGGATAGACCGGCTCTAACAAAAACACTTCAATCTTAGTTCCATATCTGTTGTAAAGCAACAACCTCGCGTGAATTACTTTTGAATCATTAAAAACTAACGCATAATCATCGTCTAAAAAATCTGATAAGTGTGAAAAAGTTGTGTCGATAATATCTTTATGTTTATATACCAAAAGTTTAGACTGATCTCTATTTTCAATAGGGGAAAAAGCTATCTTTTCTTGTGGTAAATCGTAGTCTATTTCTGAAAGATAGATTTGTGTATGCATTAAATAAATTATTTCAAGATATAAAACGCTTGCTAATATAATTTAATTATTGATGAGAAATTATTTAGTTTTAGATGAGCAGTAAAAACAAATACTTTTAGTGTATTTTTGCACTCGAAAAGCATGTTGAACCTCTATTTTGAATAAACTATGACGATAGAACAAGCCGAGCAGCAACTTATTGAGGAGTTTTCCTATTTCACCGATTGGATGGACAAATACAACTACATCATTGAACTGGGGAAAGAACTGCCGCTGATTGAGCCGCAATATAAAACGGAGCAACATTTGATTTCAGGCTGCCAATCGCAAGTGTGGTTGCATGCAGAATTTTCAGACGGAAAAATAATCTTCAGCGCAGATAGCGATGCTATTATCACAAAAGGGATTGTAAATCTGCTTATTAAAGTGTTGTCAAACCGTACTCCGGAAGAGATTTTGGAAGCGAAGTTGGATTTTATTGATGCGATTGGGCTTCGGGCGCACCTTTCGCCCACACGCTCCAACGGGCTGAACTCTATGTTGAAACAGATGAAGATCTATGCGACGGTGGTAAAGTCTGCAGATTTACACAAATTAACACAGATTAATTTTTCTGCGTAAATTTGCGTAAATCTGTTGAAAAGAATAGAAAATTAATGTTTTTTTGTAGACTAATTTTAATAGATAAATATTGATGAAAGTACTAATTACCGGAGGTGCCGGCTACATCGGATCGCACACTATCATTGAGATGATTGAAACAGGGGAATTTTCCCCGATTTGCGTGGACAGTTGTGAACGCTCTACCCCTGAAACCATTGACCGTATTGAGCAAATTACAGGTGTTCGCGTACCGTTTTACAAACTGAATATCTGTAATAAAGATGCGCTGTTTCGCATTTTTGAAGAGCACAAAGATATTGTAGGCATTATCCATTTTGCTGCCTACAAATGTGTGCCCGAATCGGTGGAGAAACCGTTAGAGTATTACAGAAATAACTTGCAGTCGTTGGAAAATGTGTTGGAAGCCTGTTTGAAATACAAGATTCCCAACCTTATTTTTTCCTCCTCTTGCTCCATTTATGGCGAAGTGGATAAGTTGCCGGTAAACGAAGATACCCCGATGGGCGCTCCCTTTTGTCCGTATGCCCACACCAAACAGATTGGAGAGGAGATGATTCGGTTCTTCGCACAGGTGAACCCGAAATTCAATGCCGTTATTTTGCGCTATTTCAATCCGGTGGGTGCACACAAAAGCGGATTGAACGGCGAACTATCGCCCGACAAACCCAACAACTTGATGCCTATCATCACGCAAGTAGCCATAGGAAAGATGAAACAGTTGACCGTTTTTGGTACCGATTACGACACCCGCGATGGCTCTTGTATCCGCGATTATGTGCATGTTTCCGATATCGCCGATGCACACATTAAAGCATTGCAATTCTTAACAGAAAAGAAAAATATCTCTAATTGCGAAGTGTTTAATTTAGGCTCAGGAAACGGCGTTTCGGTGTTGGAGATGCTTCACGCTTTTGAAGAGATTACCGGAGTAAAACTCAACTATGTGTTGGGTGACCGCCGCGCCGGCGATATCCCCGCCGTTTACAGCGACAGCTCCTGCGCAGAAAGATTACTGCATTGGAGCTGTCAATATGGAATTGCTGATATGGTAGCATCAGCTTGGAAATGGGAGCAGAATTTAAAATTAGAGTAGCTTCTTTTTCAATTCTTTGATCATATCTTCGGTCATCGCTTTCAAATCAAATTTCGGGTTCCAGCCCCACTCTTTGCGGGCGCATGTGTCGTCCATGCTGTTGGGCCATGAATCGGCAATACTTTGTTTCAACGGATGCACCTCATACTCCATCATAAAATTGGGATAATGTTTTTTAATTTCGGTATAAATGATTTCCGGGTCGAAGCTCATTGCGGTAACATTGAACGAGTTACGGTGAATTAAGCGATCAGGACTTACTTCCATTAAATCAATTGCAGCGTTAATGGCATCGGGCATATACATCATATCCATAAAAGTGCCTTTTTTCAATGGGCAAACAAACTTTTCGCCTTTTACTGCTGCGTAATAGATTTCAACAGCATAATCTGTTGTACCGCCGCCGGGGAGGGTTTTGTTTGAGATTAATCCGGGGTAGCGTACCGAACGGGTGTCCACGCCAAAGCGTTTGAAATAATAATCGGAAAGGAGTTCACCGGCTACTTTGGTTACTCCGTAAATGGTTTTGGGGCGTTGGATGGTGTCTTGCGGGGTATTATCGGGCGGAGTTCCGGGTCCGAAAGCGCCTATAGAACTTGGTGTAAAGAGCGCTGCATTAAATTCGCGCGCCACTTCCAAACAATTGAGCAAAGTACCCATACCTACATTCCAGCCCAACATTGGGTTAGCTTCTGCAGTTGCAGATAAAATAGCCGCTAAATTGTAAATCAGGTCAATGTCGTGTTTTTTCACCACATCGGCAATCTCTTGCGCTTGGGAGGCGTCAATTTTATAAGAGGGACCGCTTTCGGCAATCTCTGCCGACAAGGGAGTGCGAAGGTGCGTGGCAACCACATGACTGCCACCTAACTTATTACGTAATGCAAGTACTAATTCCGAGCCGATTTGCCCGCTTGCTCCAATAACTAAAACATTTTTCATATATTATATTTTTTTTAAGGGCGCAAAGATATAAGAAAAAATTATTATAATATTTTTGTCCCTCAATATATAAATAATATTTGTGAAACATTTTTTACCCATTACCAAACAAGAACTTGACTATCTAGGCTGGGATTATGTGGATATTATCCTCATCACTGGAGACTCTTACGTTGACCATCCCTCTTTTGGGGTAGCGGTTATCGGCAGAATTTTACAACGGGAGGGCTTACGCGTAGCCATTCTTCCACAACCTAACTGGCAAGATGATCTACGCGACTTTAAAAAATTGGGAACTCCTAGATATTTCTTCGGAATTACCGCAGGAAACATGGACTCAATGGTAAATCACTACACCGCATACAACCGTTTGCGCAGCGACGACGCTTACACGGCAGGAAATCAGGCAGGGTTTCGTCCAGATTATGCCACAGTTGTCTATACAAAAATTGTGAAAGAATTGTACCCCAATACGACTGTAATCATTGGCGGAGTAGAAGCTTCCATGCGCAGACTCTCTCATTATGATTATTGGAGCGATCGATTCAAACCTTCGATTTTGGTGGATAGTGGGGCAGATTTTTTGGTATATGGGATGGCTGAAAAGCCTATCCAAAAAATTGCACAACTAATTCAAAATAACGAATTTAACACGGAAAATATACAAAAAATCCCTCAAATAGTTTTTTTATCTGAAAACCATCGCGCAAATCAGGAACAAGAATTAATTCTTCTTTCATTTGAAAAAGAGTTGGAAAACAAAAAAAATTATGCTAAAAACTTTTGCGCATTTGAAAGAGAATCAAACAAAAAAGCCCAACGCATAATCACTCAAAATTATGGATCTCGGATATTAGTACAAAATCCACCCTACCCTACCCTTACTTCTAAGGAGATGGATGATTTTGCTCTTTTTGATGAGATGAGATATGCACCACATCCCAAGTATTTAAAACGGGGAGATATCGCTGCTTGGGAGATGATAAAGAACTCTATTACAATACATCGTGGGTGCTTTGGAGGGTGTTCGTTTTGTGCCATCTCAGCACATCAAGGTAAGCACATAGCCTCAAGAAGCGAAGAATCGGTTTTAAAAGAAGTAAAATATTTGACAGAGCAGACTTACTTTAAAGGACATATTACTGATTTGGGTGCGCCTTCAGCAAATATGTATCAAATGAAAGGAAAAGAGGAAAAATATTGCAACATCTGCCATCGCTATTCCTGTCTCTACCCTTCTATTTGTAAAAACTTGAACCGCAGCCACAAACCACTACTAGGGTTATATCAAAAAGCATCTCAAGTAGCAGGAGTAAAACAAGTTACTATTGGTAGTGGAATTCGTTTTGATATGTTACTTACCGATGATGAAAAGATTGACAAAAAAAATTCATTAACCGAATATTTTGAAGAAGTTGTTAAACATCATGTTTCTGGGCGTTTGAAAGTAGCGCCTGAACATTCTGTGACTCATGTTTTACAAACCATGCGAAAGCCCAATTTCGATATTTTTTTGCAGTTTTACAACAAATTTCTGCAATTGAGCAATAAACACAACAAAAACCAACAAATAATTCCATATTTTATCTCAGGTCATCCGAACTGTAGAATAATAGATATGGAGCAACTTCGCAAAGACGTAGCCAATAACCATCTAATTTCAGAACAGGCGCAAGGATTTACACCGACTCCCATGACATACGCAACAGCCATCTACTATTTAGGATTTGATCCATATACAGGAAAAACTGTTTACAGTGCTAATTGTTATGATGCAAAAAAGGATCAGAATGGTTACTTTTTTTCTTCTTCAAAAAAATCTTATAAATAAGATAGGAGCAAAACAAAACGGCCAATCCTACAATGACATAGGAGATTTCATTGCTGTATTGGTTAATCACTTCTTGTTGTCCGTGTGCAAAATAGCCGATTATTGCAAGCACAATATTCCAAATACCTGCTCCTAAACAAGTATAAAGTAGAAAAGGTGTCATTTTCATTTTTGCCAACCCTGCGGGGATTGAAATCAGTTGTCGAATTGCAGGAATAAATCTGCCAATAAGAGTTGATATTGAACCGTTTTTCACAAAATAGCTCTCTGCTTTCTGCACTTTTTTAGCATCTAACAAGCACAGTTTTCCTAATCGAGTTTCGGCAAACCAATAGATAAAAGGACGTCCTAATATCAAAGCTAAATAATAGTTGATAATAGCCCCAAGCAAAGCACCAATTGTAGCAAAGAAAATGACCAATGCAATATTGATCCATTTAGAATCAGTAACGTACAAACTAGTATTTTCCGGATTACAGGCTTGGTATATTGCTGGTGGCACCACAATTTCTGATGGAAACGGGATAAATGAGCTTTCAACAGTCATCAATACAGTAATTGTGTAGTAGTTTAAATTTTGCGTGTATGCTGAAAATATTTTAACAAAAAAAGAGTGTTTGGGAACAGAATCGTTTTCATTTTGTGCAAATAAAAAGGAATTACAAAACGCTATGAGCAAAGTTAATAATAATTGTTTAGTAAATCGGGGCATACTAGATTTATTTGATATAGATGTGAAATATTTTATATTTTAAGTATAAAAGTTAAAGAAATTTTCAATGAATTACTAATCATAACCACAATAAAACTACCCATTCATAAACAACAAAAACTCTTCATTATTCTTTGTTTTCTCCATTTTATCTTTAATAAATTCCATTGCCTCAATGGGATTCATATCCGCTAAATGGTTACGAAGAATCCAAACGCGTTGCAGAGTTTCTGTAGTTTGGAGCAGGTCATCTCTTCTAGTACTGGAAGCGACAATATCTACTGCCGGATATATTCGTTTATTTGAAATCTTTCTGTCTAACTGTAATTCCATGTTGCCGGTACCTTTAAATTCTTCAAAAATTACTTCATCCATTCGTGAGCCTGTTTCAGTTAATGCAGTTGAAATTATGGTTAAGGATCCTCCGTTTTCGATATTTCGGGCAGCTCCGAAGAATCGTTTTGGTTTTTGGAGGGCATTCGCTTCCACTCCTCCTGAGAGTACTTTACCGGAAGCTGGCGCCATAGTATTAAAAGCGCGTGCCAAACGTGTAATCGAGTCTAACAAAATACAAACATCGTGGCCGCATTCCACCATCCGTTTGGCTTTTTCCAAAATAATATTAGCAATCTTCACATGGCGCTCTGCTGGTTCATCAAAAGTAGAAGAAACCACCTCCGCATTTACACTGCGTTGCATATCGGTAACCTCCTCAGGGCGTTCGTCGATCAATAAAATAATTAAATAGATCTCAGGATGATTAGCCGAAATAGCATTAGCTATTTCCTTAAGTAATACGGTTTTACCGGTTTTCGGCTGTGCAACAATCAAACCTCGCTGCCCTTTCCCAATAGGGGCGAACAGATCTATCACCCTTGTACAGATGTTAGAGCCTACATGTCCGGTAAGTTTAATTTTTTCATCAGGAAACATGGGAGTTAAATAGTCAAAAGGGACTCTGTCGCGGATCTCTTCAGGTAATTTTCCATTAATACGTTCTACTTTAGTAAGTGGAAAGAATTTTTCTCCATTTTTTGGCGGGCGGATCAATCCTAATATCGTGTCACCACTTTTTAAACCAAAAAATTTTATTTGAGACATAGAGACATAGACATCATCGGGAGATGGCAAATAATTATAGTCAGATGATCGCAAAAATCCGCATTGTTCATTAGTAGTCTCTAGCACTCCTTCAGCCATTACACAACCGTCAAATTCAGAATTTTCGATATAGCTCCACCATTCATCTTGCTGTGCAATTATATCTTCTTTTTTATGGTAAATAGCAATTGCCGGTTCCTCTACAATAATATCCTGCATGTCATCTATTTGATATTCTACGCCTATCGTCGTTGGAATTTCTTCACTTCTATTAGTAGTTTCGTTTTCTGAAGATTTGCTATTTTCTTCAATCCTTTCTTCCTCAACAGATTCGTCTAATAAAAAAGAATCATCACTCAGCATCAAATCATTAATCAGTGCAATATCAAGTGTCTTTTCAAAAAGTTTACCTTTTTCAATCTGTGGTACTTGTTCATCAGAAATAATGTTTTCAAAAGATGATACATTATCTATCAACTTTTCATTTTCTGAAGATACTCCTTCTGGAAATGAGAAAGTCACCAATGGTTGTTTTATCGGTTCTTGTGTTTTCTTTTTTCTTCCTTTTTTCTTTTTTACACCCGTAACGGCGCCATTAGAGATTTTTGTTTCGTTTGAAGTTGCCATGGGCATTTTTTCTTGGTAAGTAATACGTTTTCGTTTACCTTTACTTTCTTCAGCGTTTTCCATAAAAATAAAAAATTGTGGAACAAATGGTGTATGAAATTTTTGTGATTACCTTTCGAGATGCTAACTCTGTCGGTAGAATTGTGCCGCGAAAATACATTATTTTTATAATAGTTAGTTTTATTGTAAAAAAAACTACTAATAAATGATTAACGGTTAACGGTTATTGATTAATAATTAATAATTACTTTAGTAGTAAAGTATTGCCTATCATCGGTAGTTATCCTTACAGCATACACTCCTTTGGCAACGTTCAACGTAATCTCCGTCTTTTCCGTAAGCGCCTGTCCTGTCCATACCACGCGACCAAACATATCCATTATCTCAACTTGTTGAATTGGAATCAGTTTTTCGTTCACAATCGT
>JAITUN010000073.1 GCA_031286285.1 Bacteroidales bacterium
TCGTAGAGTTTTCGGGTTCTTTTTGCGGATAAATTGATGAGTGTCAGCGCAATGACCAATCCGAAAAACGCTCCGATTATTCCCGACCAGATGTGAAATTCTTTTTTAATTCCGGCAACTTGTGCAGTAAGTTCCTCTACGGTACGTTGCTGTCCGTAAAAAGCCTGCAACTCCAAAGTCTCCACCTCTCTCGAAGAAGGTATTCCAGAATCCCCCCTTTGGGGGGTGGGGGGGCTTACCATGTCGTACAGTTGAACATCTCTGTTTACTTTACTGAAGTTGTCGCTCAACAGATACATGACAGTCGCTCCCGCCATTACCATAAGCGGCAGAAAAACCATATAGCGCAAAATCCTGTTCACGCCCACAGAACGGCTCTCTTTGACTTTGTTTTCATAAGGCGGACGTATCGCATCAACCAGACAGGCGTTATGGCAGAGTTGACAATTAATACACTCCTTTTTAGTGATTTTCACCCGCCAAAATGAAACCCTTGCAAAAAGATTCAAAATAGCCCCGTAAGGACAAATAAAACGGCAAAACGGACGTCCGGTGAAAACAGAAAAGATCAACAGCAACGCTCCAAAAAGAATCATCGGCAACTCGCCGCCCATTCGAAAAATCCCGACAAATGGGTCAAAACGGCAAATAATAAACCTGCTATTGGTTACAGCAAACAGCACGGCAAAACCCAAATAAATCCAAGGGAAAACTTTCAAAACGCTTGTAACTACTTTCGAAAGTCTGTAATTTTTGATATTCACCAACTCCTGCAATGCGCCAAACGGACATACTCCGGCACAAAACACTCTGCCAAAAAATAGTGTAAAAACGATGGGAAGCAGAAACAGTAACAACACATACAAAGGGATTGTGTATGAATTGCTTACCAAACCCAACGCCACATTCTGCACCGCCCCAATACTGCACACACACCCATCTCTGAAAAATCCAAAATACGCCACCGACGCCACCGATACCAAAGTAACAGGCAGACGAATCTGTTTTTTTACAACCGCCCACGCCACAAAACCCATCAGCAATACAAGCGCCGCTATATCTATATACGACCACAACGCCTCATTAGGAATGAAATATTGTTGCTCAGGATAAATATATCCTGATTCGAAATCGGGCTTGGGGAAGCGACTTTGGGCAAAAATTGTCTGAGCTATGATTTTCATAAGATTTAATTAATTGGTAAAAACTTTTCTAAATAAAGATAACAAATCTTCTCTTACCGTAGAATAATCGGGTAACTTGCCAAAAGCAATCTGATGTTCTAAACTGTTTTTCCACGCAGTTTTTAATATTTTGTCTTTTTGATCATTTATAAGTTGTTCAATGCCTGTAAATTGAAGTTTCTTGTATTCGGATTTTACATAAAATGCCTGAATAACCGACTGCCAATCAATATCATCAACATATTTGCTCAGATACCAAATATCGTAATAATCTCTTGGCGCTGAATATGAACGTTGAATCAAAGCTCTGATTTTTTCAGCAAGGACTTCGTAAATATTGTAAACGGGTATGTTATTTGCATTTTCTGTCAATTTATCGCTATATGGATGAATTACAGTTCCTTTTTCTGTTTCAAAAAAAAGTTTTTCATACAAAATAATTTCAATTTTAATGCTTGTCAGCCATCTTGCAGGTTCGGGCGGCTGTTGGTCTTTACGGTGATTTGCCCCCCAGTATCTGATATGTGCAGAATAACCTGTAAGAGAATCGTTGAAATACAACTTTTCGAGCGATTGAATATTCAGCGGCATTTCAGTACGATTTGTTACCAATTCTGTGATTTTTTCCAATAAAGGCATATCTAAAACGAAAGAATCATTTCTTGAAGTAAAATCAATATCTTCCGAAAACCGATAATCCGGCAACCAACACTTTTTCAAACAAGTACCACCTTTGAATATCAAATTTTTACGACATTCGGGAATAGAAAAAATGGCGTCAACGAAATGCCCCAATACCCAATCCTTGTCTATCGTACTTGTACGAACTCCCTTCGCTATGGCTAATTTGTTGATTTCGTTTTTATTAATCATTTCAATATTGATTTTGTATGATACTTGTAATGACTTCTTTTGATAAATTTAGCCGTAAATACCACGCACTATTTGACTCGCCTGTGTTCTCTCCGAAAGGGTCAATGAGATTGTATGTGCGATTTACTTTCGTCCGTGCAAATTCAATAAACGGCAACAACTCTTTTTTATCAAACAACTCCGCTAAAAAACCAAGTCGCTTTATTGTTGCCATATTATTAACTGATATACAGTAGTTTATCAGTTTTTCCGCATTTAGTTTAATCCGATAAAAAGCGCGGATTAACTCAGCATAACCACCACTGTATTGCGGCAAATCGAAACAGTCTATTATTGTTTTTTCTATGTCCGTAATAGGATATTTGTAATTTCCGTAACCATTGTAGGTAATACCGGATTTTTTTTGTGGATTTATTTTAATAAATTGATAATTTGTTCCGAAAATAGAAACCGGATTTTTTTTGCGTGTTGTCTGAACAAAAACCGTATTAGGAAATTGTTCCGTCAATCCGTGCAAATTCAGAGCCGACCAATAAGCAATGGCGCTATCCTCAACAATGAACGTACCAATAACATACTCATCGCGAAAAGTAGAACGACAATATTTGCCACGTTCAAGACGATGTAGAAAATTTTTATGGGCAAGATTTTCAATAATCTCGTTCAAGTTTTCCCTATTTGAAACAAACTTCTTGGCGACATCTATTGTAAACAATGATATTTCCTCCTCGTCCAATTGTTTGAGGAAGTCCATCTGAGACGCTGTCAGCATTTTTGTTATTTTTTTTCTTCTTGTCATAAATACGTTTTTTGTGGTATAATAACCCGCTGTTTTCGTGGGTTATTACGCTACGATTTGCGCTGCAAAGATAATATCTTTTCCCAAATAAAATCTTATGAATCCTGAATTTAATTCAGGAATGGTTCAGACTTTTTTAAATTGTACGCCTTAGAAACCGGAACCCGCTTTATAGCTCCTGCCGGACAAGCTTTCGCTATCTGACATTCATTACAGTTTTTACAAAGGTCTTGTTTTATCTGCAAATAAAGCGAGCCGTTACCAAATGAATTACAGCCTTTTGCACATTTTCCGCAGCCATTGCAAAGGTCTTCATTGATGGAATACTCAAAATAGGGTTCTTCCACAAATTTGCGTTGGATGGCTCCGGTGGGACATACTAAATTTTCAGCGGCAGTGTTCAACTCTTTTGCATTTGTCCGGTAGTAGCCGCCACACAAATCGCAATAGCCACAAACTTTTA
>JAITUN010000012.1 GCA_031286285.1 Bacteroidales bacterium
TCGCTGTACTCGCCGTGAGGAACAACCGCGATTTGCGTTTGAATGTTTTGATTCAATCCGGTAATATTCAGGGTAAATTTTCCGTCGTCGTCAGTAACATCGTTTTTGGCATTTGAGTGAGTAACCTCGGCATTTTTCACATACTGCGTTTTGCCGGTGTAGGTTTTGCTGTTTTGCACGGTAACAATACCTTTTAAGGGAATTTGTTGCGCGATAACATTTATCGTTACACAAAAAAATAGAGCAAAAAATAATGTAAACTTTTTCATTTGAATTTTGTATGTTGGTTAATATTTTGATTTATAGGTTTATTAGGTTAACGCTATAGCCTTTCTAACTTCTAATTTTTTTGCTTCTTTATCACTGCAAAAGAATACACAAAATTGATACATGGTGTCGGTAATTTTCCTGACATCGGTGTCGGTATTTTTACCGACAAAAGGATAGTAAATTTTGCCTTAGCCCTTATTTTGCACAGAAACCAATGTTATTCGAAAAACAATATTTTTGCAGCATTATTAAATATCCAAAAAAATGATAAAAGTTATTATAGTTGATGACCACAACCTGTTTCGTATGGGTTTAAAAGCTGCCTTTCGGAATGCTTATCCGGATATCAGTATTATTGGAGAAGCCGAATTCGGCAAAGATCTGTTTTCATTAGCAGAACTATCGTCTGCTAATGTTGTTCTGTTGGATGTGAATATGCCCGATATTGGAGGCGCTGATATTGCACGCCGACTTCGGCTTGAGTATCCTGATATAAAGATATTAGTCATCTCATCAGAAAACGGTGAAGAAACGGTGAAAGCAATGGTGGAGGCTGGTATTGACGGATTCATCAGTAAACGAAAAGGTACGCCGGATGAGATTGTAGATGCTATCCAAAACATTGTGAGTGGTATGGAATATTATGGAAGAGATATTGCGCCTATAATCTTTGGAGTGTATGTTGCCAAAAAGAATACCGCTAAAGTTACAAGTGAATTTACAGAGCGCGAACGTGAAATTATTCTCCTTTGTAAAGACGGATTACTTTGCAAAGAGGTTGCCTCCAAACTGAATATTAGTATAAGTACGGTGAAAACTCATAAAGAAAGAATATTCCAAAAACTCGGCATCAACAATACCATGGAAATGGTGCAGTATGCAATGAAAAATGGAATTATTAGAATTGAGTAATGAGAGGTGAGAGGCGAGAGATGAGAGGTGAGAGGTGAGTTGTTTGAGATTTCTCGCTTCGCTCGAAATGACGGTTAAATTCTTTGACTGCTTGCGGAAAAGGTCAAAAAAAATAACAAATAATCAAAAATAAAATTAGCGAAGAAAAAAAATGGCGTAATATTTGGAACTAAACTCCAAAATTTGGCGTAATATTTGGAGCTATTAAAAAAATAATATTTTTGCAACGAAAAATCATAATTTATTTTTGTGATGAAAAATAGAAAAATAATCCACTATTTACATGAAAAGAATCAGTCGAAATTTGGCAGAATAATAATCATAACAGGCGCTCGACAAACAGGAAAAACTACTTTAATAAAAAAGAGTTTTCCTGATTACTCCTATCTTTCTATTGAAGATCCTGTTTCCCGCAGTACCTATTTGAATCTTACAGCACAACAGTGGGCTAATTTATATCCTTATGCATTGTTAGATGAAATTCAAAAAGAACCTGCTCTTATTGAGAGTATTAAAGCAACATACGATCAATTTACTGAGCCTCGGTATGTACTTTTAGGCTCAAGTCAGTTGCTACTTATGGAAAAAGTGCGTGAAAGTTTAGCCGGTAGATGTACTATTATAGAGATCTATCCACTCACATTGCCCGAACTTCAAACCCAAAGTTGGGATGAAGAGATTTCTGAATCTTTGTTTCAGAAGTTGTTAAAAAATGTAGAAAATGAATATTTTCCATCGTTTTTATTAGACAAAAGTAGAAGTAAAAAAATAGAAGCCTATACTCATTATCTAAAATATGGAGGCTTTCCTGCAATAAGTGAAAATGACTCCACTGAAGATGAAAAATTTGACTGGCTTCAAAATTATGTACGTACTTATTTAGAAAGAGATATTCGAGATCTTGCTTCTTTTCGTGATTTAGAACCGTTCATTAAACTACAGCAATATTTGGCATTAAATACAGGAAATCTTGTTAATGCATCGGCAATAAGTAAATTGTTGGGAATAAGTGTAAAGACCGTCCAACGGTATATAAATTATTTTGAAATAAGTTATCAAGCTATCATTTTGCCCTCATGGACAGGAAATCCTAATAAACGATTGGTAAAATCACCCAAAGTGCATTACATGGATCAAGGAGTTGTTCAAGCAGTTTTACATAAACGCGGCGGAATGACAGGAAGAGAATATGAAAGCGCTATCATTGCTGAAATGTATAAACAAGCGAAAAATATTCAATCTCTTGCACAATTATCATTTTTACGCACGCAAGATAATAAGGAAGTGGATCTATTGTTAGAATTTCCTGACTATTTTTACGCATTTGAAATAAAAATGGCAAACAAAGTGCACAAAGGCGATGCCAAACATCTCTTTGGTTTAGAAAAAATATTGAACAAACCGGTAAGAAAAGCATTTGTAATATCGAATGATGAGGAAACAAAACACTTTGATAATAACATAATTGCTGTTAATGCCGCTATGTTTTTAGGATAATAAGAGTGAGGAATGAGGAATGAGGAATGAGAAGTGAGAAGTGAGTTGTTTGAGATTTCTCGCTTCGCTCGAAATGACGGTTAGAATTCTTTGACTGCTTGCGGAAAAGGTTGAAAAAAATAACAAATAATCAAAAATAATAACAATGAAAAAACTAATTATCAATACACACTACTCATTACTCACTACTCACTACTCACTACTCACAATTCTCCTCCTCCTTTTCTCCACTTGCTCCCAATTTACCGGCAGCCGTGCTGACGGCAGTCTCAGCGTTGAGCAAAGCGTCTCGCTTTGTCCCGATTCTCTATGGACACCCACCGGCGATGCAAACTTAGACTCACTCCTTTCCTTAGCCTCTTCTGCTCCTCAAGATACAAATTTAGTGAAACTGTATGATAAAATTGGTGACGAGTATTTCTATTATCAAAATGATTTTCCTAATGCAAAAGAGTATTATCTCAAGTCAAAAGCATTGACCGAAAAGTTAAATTGGAACGAAGGACGTTATCTGTTTGCCGCAAGTTTCACAAATCTACTTGATAATGAAGGTTTGATGGATTCTTCTATTGTCATTCATCGTGAGGTATTAAAATTGGCAAAAGAAGAAGCAGAGGAAAATGGAGCAAGGATTGCCGGCGTATTAGCAAATATGGGGAGTTCTTACTATCTTAAAAATTGGTATGAAACCGCCTTGGAATACTATCTTCAATCATTAGCCTTATTTGAAAAATCAGGAGATGAATACCGTTTTGCTCAAGTATCCGATTTGGTTGGAGTGTTGTATGGAGATCTGGATATGTATGAAAGACAATTTGAGTATTACGAAAAAGCCTTGGATATAATGAATCGATATCCCGATACCCTACAAAGAGCGATACTTCTACTCAATTATGCTACAGGACTCAGTAGTATCTATGAACTTGAAAAAGCGGAAAACTATCTTATGGAAGCACAACGTATATGTTTACTTAATAATAATGATTACTATTTAATGATGATATATACCAATTTGGCTGATTTAGGATTACGTCAACACGATTTCAACAAGGCGGAATTATATACTAACAAAGCCATGGAACTCAATCTGAAATTTGGCAACATCATCGATTATTGTATGTCGTACAGAGCCTATTCTTATATTGAAGAGAATAAAGGAAATTTCAACAAGTCGGAAGAATATGTAAGAGAAGCATTAGAAACTGCTATTGAATATGACTTGCCGGCCGAAAAGATGAAATGCTATCAACACCTTTCGAACTTGGCAACTGCCCGACAAGATTTTTGTAATGCCAGATTGTATGCAATAAAATCAGATTCAATTGGAAATGAAATGATGGTTGAAAAAGCAATGCAATATGGAGCAGAGATGGCTGCGAAATATGAAACTAAAAAAAAGGAACTTGAAATTGAACAGAAACAACAAATTATTGTCCGCCAACGCTGGTCGTTGATCATCGGTATTGCTGTTTCTGCCTTGATACTTGCTCTGCTGTGGGTTATGCTTCATTTGCGAAACCGTAAAAATCAGGTGCTGTCAGAAAAGAACGAAATCTTATCTGAAATGAACGCCACTAAAAACAAGTTTTTCAGTATCATATCACACGACTTAAAAAACCCTGCACTCGCCCTCCACGATGCCCTAAAAATGCTTCTCCAAAATGCCCATTCATGGGATGTAGATGCCTTGAGCAAATACTGTAACGAACTGTTAAAATCGTCAGAAAACCAGGTTGAACTCATTTTTAATCTGTTGAGTTGGGCTCAAATTCAAACCGGTAGGATCACTTTTCACCCCACCTCTTATTTTCTTCCTTCGCTCATTCACGAAATAGCAATTGTGGGTAAAATGGCGGAAAAGAAAGGAATTACCCTTGAAGTCTCTATTCCGGAAGATGCTGTGGTTACCTGCGACAGCAATATGATTGCCACGGTAGTACGCAACTTGCTGACCAATGCGGTGAAATTTACCTCATCGGGCGGAACGGTAACGTTGGATGTTGCGCCAAATACCTGCAAAACACTTTCCGCCCAAACGGGATACACAATCTCAATTTTCGATACCGGAACCGGCATGTCTAAATCTCAAATGCATGACCTTTTTCGGATAGATAGATTTCGCTCAAAAAAAGGAACAGCCGGCGAACAAGGCAGCGGACTCGGCTTAATCATCTGTAAGGAGTTTCTTGAAAAACATGGAAGCGAACTCCATGTTGAAAGTGAAGAGGGAAAGGGAAGCCGGTTTTGGTTTGAGGTTTGAGGTGAGAGGTGAGAAAAAGAGGCCGCCGATTGGTAGCCCCTTTCTGTTTTACTTCGATACAGGAAAAATATACAATATTGTTGATTAAGTATTTATAGTTAGCGTGGTACAAATGCGGTACATAAAGTATAGAAGCATAGATAAATAACAATAACGTATTAATTATATCGGGTTGCAAAGAAGCAATTTTTTTACACAAAATTCTAATTTTCCAAATTGTAAAATCTCCAAAATGGAGAAATGTAGATTTGGAGAAATGGAGAATTGTTGTAATTTCGCCGCGTAAAATTGAATCAATGAATTGTAAAATGAAACGAATCGTTATTGTAGGAGCTACATCCGGAATTGGAATGGAAGTTGCAAAGATGTTTTTGCAAAATAATTACCAAGTAGGAATTGCAGGAAGACGGAAAGAGAGGCTGGATATTCTGAAAAATGAATTTCCTGAAAATTGTTTTACGGAAGTAATAGATGTTACACAGGTTTCGGCAACAGAAAATTTGCTTAAACTTATTGAACAACTTGGCGGAATGGATGTTTTTTTCCTGAGTTCAGGAATAGGAAATCAAAATATGACATTAAATCCCGAAATTGAGCTTGCAACCGCAAACACAAACGCCACGGGATTTATTCGAATGACCACTGCTGCGTTTAATTATTTCAGTCATAATTGCGGTGGACAGATTGCGGTTATCAGTTCCATTGCGGGTACAAAAGGCTTGGGTGCAGCGCCTGCCTATTCAGCAACCAAACGAATGCAAAACATCTATATTGATGCATTGGAACAGCAGGCAAAAATGCGAAAACTGAATATTTGTTTTACTGATATTCGTCCCGGATTTGTTGAAACTGACTTATTGAAATACGGAAAGTATCCTCTTTTAATGAAACCAAAGAAGGTAGCTAAATCTATTTTTTGGGCGGTAGTAAAGAAAAAAAGAAGAATAATTATTGACTGGCGATATAAAATTCTCGTCTTTTTTTGGAAAATGATCCCGAATTGTTTGTGGAAATCCTTATCTATTGCCTCGCAGGTGCAATAACAGTTTCTTCGGGAACTTTTACCGGTTCATTCCGGAGAGCATTATTTTCTGTCTTTTTTCAATGCCTCAAAACTGCGGTCATATTTTGCTTCGGATTCTTTGCTGAAAAAACATGCAGGAAACTCTCCCGCCCGCTGATGATATGCTACACACTCACAGCATTTTCCATGCTTGCCACAAGAATATGTGCAAGGACAAACTATTGCGTTATTATATTGACAACTCATATTTATAGTATTTTATTGATTATTAATTGTACATAGTTAATCATTTTTTCCGGTTAGAAATCGTTTGCCTTTTTCTGTGATTAGATATTTTTGATTGGGTGATGTAGGCTTATCCGGGTTGGTTCGTTGGATGAAACCAAGTGTACTTAACGGTTTGAGATAATTTTCATTAAAAAAAGTACGGTGATTGAAAGATAGAATATCCACCAAATCATCTACAGAAATTGGAGAACCTGATAGCAACAAAATATCAATAAAATATTGAACTCTTTTGGATGGCAGCTTAGTCACTTTTTCGGTCGAACTTAGGCATTTTTCTTCTATCTTATTCTGAATCAGCGCTTCTTTTTTGTTCAACTTGGTCACTTTTTTATTCAACTTAGTCACTTTTTCCATCCAACTTGAGATCAAAGAAGTTATCTGTTCCTCCCAACTCATTTTATGAAGTTTCCCGTCAATCTCAATATTTTTCAATGATTCCGTCAGTTTCGGTCGCCATTTTTCATCCACCTCTAACCATCTAAACCATTGGTCTGCAAAATAGGACATAGTATAGCGCACCAATGGAATAATCGTTCTAAACAAAGTTTGGTCAATAAAAACAGGCGCAGCATTTTCTACGTAACGTGGAAGGTATTTTCGGGTGTTTCGGATGCCGGATCCTATTTCATCCGTCCATCCTAACACATTAAAGAATTTGCGAATATTCGGATTTTTTGGATGTGGGTTGAAATTATCTAAATCCATTATGCCGTTGAAATAAGGATTGTTAGGGTTGAGTGTTCGCACGGCATCTTCTTCAATAATCACTTCTGTGGCGGTTGCATCTGTATATTCGCGGTGCACAATGATATTACCAATAACTTCCCTAAAGATTCTGTCGCGTAAATCAACACGTTGGTCTCCTTCCAAATAGAATTTGTCGGGCAAGTAACGATATAAAAATTCTTTCAATTTCAAGTAAGTATCTATCAAATTGGTGCGCAATGTAAGCCTGTCATCCCAACGGTCTTTATCTTTGATACGTACCATTGCTTCCACCTTGTATGCAGGCAACAGGTTTTGAATGGTCAAATCTTTTCCAAAAATCAGCGCTGCCGCCAAAGAAAAACCCTCGCGGTTGTTTTCGTAATCGTTCCAATGTAATGAGGCATCGCGCAACATTTGCATATTATCCACATTCAACCATGGATGCTCAGGGTTGTAACCTCGAATAATATTTCGAACCTTTGAAAACAACGCCTCATCCATATCCGACATTTTAAGACCCGGGTAAATATGTGTTTCGGTATAGACACCTCCTTTTTTTAGGAAAAGTCTGCGAATGGTATGTTGATTGTTGGTAACATCAATATCTGTTTCATACTCACGAATATAAACTTTCCCTGCATGATTGTGTACCTGTGAACTTGCCGGCACCTGAATTACGATAATCGTTTTCCCTTTGTAGTCAAAGGACTCAGGATTCAGATATAGTTCAGGATTGATATTGTCTTTTGAATTTAGTGCGGAAGTGATATTTTTAAGAAAAGCCGCCTTGTTTTCCGGTGGAATACCCAAAACTGTACCATCGTCATCCACGCCCAAAAGGATATTACCGCCCCGCGTATTAGCAAAACTTACCACAGTTTCGTATAATGATGCCGGTACTTTTTCCTTAGCTTTCTTGAACTCAATGGAGATGCTCTCACCTTGGGTTATTATCTTAGTAATTTCTTCTATGGTCATGCTTAATTTTTAGGGTGCAAAGGTAATAAAATTTATATGTTAGTTTTTGC
>JAITUN010000013.1 GCA_031286285.1 Bacteroidales bacterium
TTACGTAATATGACAACCTATAGTGTTTATTATCATAGAGTTACAATTTTATGCAAATAGAATCAATATTACGTATTTACCCCATATAGTACAAAAAACACGTTTTTGTAATTACAGTAAAATCAACACATTGCAGCTCCTATTACGTAAAACATGGAAAAGTTAGGGCTTAAAACCTCGATATCGCCGAACTATGACCGAAAGGGCGTAGCTTTCAAGCAGATCCTCTTTCCGCTTATTGGTCTGTCTAAAAATAGCCAGGTTTTGCGCGACAATGAACACGGCTCAATGGCGTCAATGCCGCATTTACAGGAAATGGAATGGGATTTTGCGGAGAGATTAAGCCATATTACAAAGGGTACAACGGAGGCTTATTATAATTATGATGGTGGTGGCGAGCGGGTGAGAAAGGTTGTGGAGAAAGGTGGGGTAGTAGAGACGAGGCTGTATTTAGGTGGGTTCGAGATATTTAGAAAAAAAGTCGGTGATAGCTTAGAATTAGAGCGTGAGACACTTCACATAATGGATGACACAAGAAGAATCGCGTTAGTAGAAACGTTGATAGTGAATAACGGGATGCCCATTAATAATCCTGTTTCGGTGCAAAGATATCAGCTAAGTAATAATATAGAGTCAGCGACACTTGAATTAGATGAAAACGCGAATATTATCAGTTATGAAGAATATTATTCGTATGGAGATACGAGTTATCAGGCGGGAAGAAGTGCGAGCGAGGTGAGTCAAAAACGCTATCGATATACTGGTAAGGAAAAAGATGAGGAAAGCGAGCTGTATTATCATGGAGCAAGGTATTATGCCTGCTGGTTGGGACGGTGGACGGCGGTGGATCCTGCAGGGCTAGTGGATGGGGTGAATTTGTATATGTATTGTAGGGGGGATCCAATCATTTTTAATGACCCCAGTGGCAATAGGAGGCGCTCAACGGGTTATATAATTACAGATACTCTGGAAAATATGTATTCTAGCTATAGACAAGATTATGAAAATTGGAGAGCTACAGGTGAATGGGATATGGACGATAGTGGAATTAGACGTTATGAAGCAAATCCAGAAGCTAGTATTTTTCGTCCCTTATTTGTAATTAATGTGGGAGGCACAGCTATTCATACCTTTATTGGTGAGTCTGAATTACCAAAAGGGCACAGGCATAGAACAAGAACCGATGCCGGGGCTGTTCGTTTGGCAAAACTTGCCAAAACTTATAATAGGGAAATTTCTGATTACATGTCAGAAGGCATGACCTTTGAAGATTGCTGAGAAGAGATTCGCAGCTGATTGGAAGGGTGTTCTTGAAAACATTATAGATGCGGTCTTGTTATCTATTAATGTTGCAGGTGTGGCAGTTTCTTTTAGTAATATGGCGAGAGGAATTGGTGATATTGTCCATAGAACTTATAAAAGATATAATGAAATAAGAAATAATGGATCAGGGATGGTTTCAGCAATTGGAGAATTGCTTGGGTCTTTTGAAATTATATATCAAACTGCAAACATACTAAATACAGCAGGTGCTACGGGAAAGATATCTGAATCTTTAATGCCAGAAAATGCAGAACTAACCGATGAAAATGTTGTTTCCGAAGAGATTATTATTCTCAGGCGTGTATTTGAGCCAACGGAAACGTTTATTGGACCAAGTAGAAAATGAAAATAATTAGAAGAATGGCGAAGTCATAGATGAAACTGGGATTTGTGTCTAAGGCGTGCTTGTCGAAAGGGTTGCTTATATGAGATTAACTGATTTTAAGAACAAATTAAAAATAGGCGGGTAGAAAAATGAAAATTAAATTGAGAATGAAGATTGTGTTGATTTTAGGAGTATTTGTTGTTGGATATCTTTGTTGTTGGGGCGCATGGAAAAGAGATTATGGTGAGGCTATAGCTGAGCTTACTAACGCGATACAAGCGCAACCTCAGGATTGGTCGCTTTATCTTGCAAGAGGGAAGGAATATGCAAATAAAGGAGTCTTTAACAAAGCCATCGCCGATTATACCAAAGCGATAAAGTTGAATCCCGGTGATGATAGTTCTTTTGAATACAGGGGTAGAGCATATTATGAAACAGGTAAACTTAAAAAAGCTATTGCCGATTATATAACCGCTTTGCAAATAAACCCCGATAATAAAGCTGCTGATATGTTTATTAAAGGGCTACGACGTGAAGAGCTTAAAGCACATGGTGTGTTCATAGAAAGAATGCCAGAATCACGTACGCAGATCTTAAGGAGAGACAATGTAAATGCTGAAGACTCTGTTGTGATTACCGAAAATTGAATCCACGAGTAATTTCATTAGTTCGATTCGCTAAGAGATCATATTTTCTGTGGCGATAACAGATTTTTGCATGAGTGAAATTGGTGCTGTCGTTGTAAAAATATTTTATTGAAAAAGTAACATTTTTGATTTGGAAAGAATGTATATTTATCATTATGGAACCTAAGACCTTCATATCTCCGAACAATAGCCGAAAGGGCATAGCTTTCAAGCTCCTCTTTCCGTTGGTAGCGTCTGCATTTAGTGAACAAATTAAGGATGACATGAGTGCAATAAAATGGAATCCGTTTAATACCAATGAGGATGAAGTTGAAAGATCAAATAGAGTTTCGTTTTATAAAGGTATGCCAGTTATACGGATTTCTGGTACCGCATCAGCATCATTTGGTGCATTATGGTTGAGAAATGCTGCTGCTGATTTGATTCGTCACGAGTGGGGGCATAGTGTTCAATTAATGCTTTTGGGGATGGCTGCATATGCAGTGATAGCTCTTCTATCGATTGCAAGTAGTCAGTCAGAAAATCATGATAAAACACCTTGGGAAAGAGCGATTGGATGGCCGAACGATTTTTGCGATAAAATGGCAGAATATACCCCATTGCACGCATAAAATTTTAAAATGAGGAATTGAATTATGAAAAAGACAAGTATTCTATTTACTACTATGGTGCTAGCAACTATATTTTATTTCAGTTGCTCTTATCGTTTTAATTTTGACTATGATAAAATGAAAGATAGAGTTGAAAAAATAAAAATAATTAGCGTAGAAAGGGCAATTATCGAAGTATCGTGGAATTCAACGCTCAAAGAAATTGATTACAAAGTGCTTAAAACGCTTGATGGCGATGAAATGGACAAATTGTTATTTGATTTATCGAAAATCAACTACATTAGAGGGCATCCGTTGTACAGAAGAATACGTGGTTTAAACCTAAAAATTTATTACAAAGATTCTAATTATGGTTTTATCAATCATAACACATGGCTTACCTTTAATGAGCGTAACATAACTGTGGGAGGAACAAACGTAACGAGTGATGAAGAGGTTTTTTTTGACCTTGTTTCCGATTTTATTGATTGTTCCAGTAACTGTTCCGTAGCCTATTACTTCGATTATTTTAAAATGATACGCGATGTTGAAAGGATAGAAATAATTAACATTGATGGGGCAGATGTCACAGTGCTCGAAGTGCTGGATAATGATAGAGGTACATTGCTATCTCGTTTAGAAAAAGTTAGATTTACTCGCTTTGTAGGTGGTACATGGAATGATAACCCACAAGGTTTAACCATAAAAATTTATCACCGAAATTCTGACTATAGTTTTATCAATCATAATACATCAACTAGATTTAACAAAGATAATGAATTTGTGTCGGGTTTTCAAATACTATATCCAGAAGAAGATTTTAAAGCTTTTATTTACAGGTTTTGCCTCCAAACATTTAGGTCGTGCGGAGGGGCGGTAGATCTTCCTATCGTATCTGGTTGACATTATTGGTGGAGCAACAGGTGTTGGGATAGTGAGCAATGAAGATCGGTTTGAATATGGGCATAGTCGTGAGTATTGGATGAGGGAAGGTGGTATTAACCTAGAACTCTTGGTTATGGAAACTTTTGCAAATATGGCAGCAGCGGCAATAGCTAACCCTGATGCTCTCAATGTGATGAGTGATTATTTACCGAGAACGCATGCGATGTTTATAAGAATACTTGAAAGAATGATACGATAGAGGAGGATCTGACTAATGTTGAATATATATGATACAATTAAAACTAGAACCATAAAAATTTTGATAAAAACAATAATAAATGTGCTCATCCTGTGTTTAATGCATTGTAATAAGAATCAGCAAGCCGAAAAATCAAAGGTCGCTTTAGATGAGTTGTCAATAATTACAGACAATGTTGAAAGTTTAGGAGAAATGGAAAATATGGAAAACGCCATAAAGCTTGAATATGAAAAAATGTTTGGGAAGCCTATTACAGATTTTGAGCTTTCAATAAAACGTGTAAGTTTCCACTTAGGAACTGGTCCTGGTAGCGTCCCACCAAATCGTATCATAGTAACTATGACACCAAATGGTGTATTTGCTGAATACTTTCAATATGAAGAAATAGTAACTAGGGCAACGGATGGTACACTTGACTACCGCCTTCAACATGAAAAATATGAGGCAACTCTTGATTTGGGAGAATGGCTAAATTTTATAAACAAATTATATTGCTATATTAATAAATGGGATAGATCTGAAGGAGCCTATCGCGAGTGGCATTGTTTTGATTGTCCAGTATGGGTACTTAATATCTTTTTTTCAGACAAAGAAGAGCTTAACTTTTCAGGTAATATTCGTCGACCACCGAATTGGGAAAAAATTGTAAAAATAATGAATGACATGGAGATAAAAATAAAAAATACTGTTGTGGTTACCGAAAATTGAATCCGAGAGAGGTACAACGGAGGCTTATTATAATTACGATGGTGGCGGGGAGCGAGTACGCAAAGTTGTTGAAAAAGACAACATTGTAGAGACAAGGCTTTATCTAGGTGGGTTCGAGATATTTAGAAAGAAAGTAGGAGGTAATTTAGAATTAGAGCGTGAGACTTTGCATATAATGGACGATACGAGAAGAATTGTGTTAGTAGAAACGTTGACGGTGGATAATGGAGTGGCTGTTAATAATGCAGTCCCGATACAGAGATATCAATTAAGCAATAATATAGAATCAGATAATGTTATATTTTAGAAAAGGAGCAAAAAACATGGTGAAGTATCTTATAGTATTCTTAATCATTTTTATTTCTGTTTCTTGTAAGCAGAGTAATGCCACAGGGAACCACTTGATTACAGATCCTATCGGGCACTATACCCATATTCTCCAATCTCGAGGCGCGTTTGCTCAGGATGCACCACTATATTATCAAGCTCTTTTGAAAAAATGGCAAAATAGCGCTGATTGGCGAGAAGAAAGTCCAATAGATAATATTGTACAAGAGGCTTATATGTGTAGTAGCGAAATTTTCGATGTAGTTAGCAAAGCGGTAAGGGAGCATTATATTAAACATGGAATTAACCTTCGTTCTAATGACCAAATTCATATTGAGTATGTTGCCTTAGGGAAGCAAAAAGAGCACTGGGTTGTACGATCTCAAGAACGTCCTATTCGGTGGGGAGGGGGTGGAATTATTAACTTGTGGAGGGGTGACTATGATTTATGGTTTCTAGTTTCAAGAATAAATAAAAACATTTTGGTAATGAAAGAATATCGATTAGGAAAGTATGATGTACATTACAGAAGGTTATTACAACGTGCTTTGGAATTAGGCAATTTTGAACAACAGAGACCTAACTATAATAAAAAACATATTGATTCCACTACTGCAATTACTATAGCCTGTTCGGCAGCAGCAAAATATCATGGTTTTGAAGTGTCGCCTACTACGAGAGCGAGACTTGCGGGAATTTATGAAGAACATTGGGTGGCATATTGCTCGCCACCAGCACCTGTAGAAGAGCATCCTTCGTTTGGATTTTGGTGTTTTTTGGAAGCATTGGGAGATTTTTATCGAAGAACATCGTGTCCACCAATATTTAGCGTTTTAATCTCAAGGGAGGGCGGCCAAGTTTTAGCTATACGGGTATTAGGTGAGCAGCGTGTGGTTGCCGATGATTGAATTCGAGCTAAAAACCTTTTTGATTGATTTTTTGGGGTGTGATTACCGAAGATTGAATCCGTGAGTAATTTCATTAGTTCGATTCGCTAAGTGATCAAATTTTTGCATGAACATGATTGGTGCTGTCGCTGTAAAAAAATATTGAAAAAATAACATTTTTGATTGGAAAGAATGTATATTCATTATTATGAAACCTAAAACCTCAATATCGCCGAACAATAGTCGAAAGGGCGTAGCTTTCGAATTTATCTTTTTTCCGCTTGTTGGTCTGTCTAAAAGTAGCCGAGCTTTGTGTGGCAACGAACATGGCTCAATGGCGGAAATGCCGCATTTACAGAACATGGAATGGCGCCCACAAATCGGTACAATTCGTAGATATGAAATTAACGCTGTAAATATTGAGAATTTAGCACGTGCTACTGCTGTTGATGTAAAGAGAACTACTTACCACGGACTTGAAATTCCTGAAAATTTATTACATGATACTCATAGAAATATAAAAGTTCCTGAAAACTCAAGAGATGTTTTTTACGATTTGAAGCAATTGCCGGAAAAAATCATTCGAGGGCTAGAGGCGATATATAAGTATAGGCCTTTTCCTTATTTTTATTAATAAGAGGGAAAAATTATGCACCTGCAAAAGTTGTTATTTGTAATTTTATGTTTTTGTTTTATTAGTTGTAATGAAAGAATAGAAATTATTGATATGAGAAAAATTAAATTTAAGATAGAAGTTGTTGATAAACAGACCTCAATAGAAAATATAAAAGCTAAGGAAGCAAGTATAGATAAAGATGTTTTAATGGAAGATGAGATGTTTATTAAAAAAATATTATTTGATCAAAATAGACATACTTTCTATGTATCAGTAGATATTGAAAGCCGAGAATATAATGGAAAAGTAGTGGTTGAAATTGGCGACCTGTATTGGTACTTTTATAAGACACGAGGTTTAAATAGGGAGGAATCTAGAGGGCTATTGTATTGGATATTAAAAGAAAAATTAACATTAAGAATAGTAAACTGTAATTTTAATTGCATCCAATCTTACTTCTCTATAGTTCCTGACGATACAGCAGTCACTTACAATGCTCAGAAGGGGATTGATCATTTTATTGAAACCTATTTTTTTAATGGGCGAGCTATGAGGGATGTCGCTTGGGATACTAGGATTGCAATTATAAATCAGTTGTATAATTTCAACATCGCAAGCAAAAATGACTGTGAATCAGGAAATCTTATAATTGAGCGTTAATTTTAGATTGTGATGTGGTTCCCGAAAATTGAATCCGGATTCCCCCGCTTCAGGGGGCTTCAGAGGGTTGCCGTTGGACCCACCCCCATCGCGCGTGGATATTTTTACATTTCACCATTTGGAATGAATTATATTTATAGGGGCAGGGGTCAAAAAGGATAGGAGGATTCCGAAAATGAAAGAATTGCCGACAGGTTTGCAGGTATTTGAGCACATCCGCAGATCGGGTATGGTCTATGTTGATAAAACGGATATGATACACAAGATCGTATCCAGTGGCCGGAAGCAATTTTTCATCTCCCGCCCACGCCGTTTCGGCAAGACGCTTTTGTGCTATACACTCAACGCGCTGTTCAGCGGGAAGCGTGAACTGTTTGAAGGCTTAGCAATCTCAAGGATAGATTGGGCGTGGGAGAGTTATCCGGTTATTCATTTGGATATGAGCAAGGTGGAGACGGCTTATGGTATTGATGGTATCAAAAAATCGCTTGTTAGCCAAATAAGGGATATCGCTCACGAACATAAGGTAAATATCAGTGAGGAGTCGCTGCCGGGCGATATGCTTAAAAGGATAATTCTTGATACGTCTGAAAAACATGGGAAGCCGGCGGTTGTTATCATAGACGAATACGACGGGCCGTTTTTGGAATTTTACAACGATCCGCCGATGGTCGAGGAAGTTCGTAAGGTAATCAGGAGTTTTTACTCCAGATTGAAAGCCAACGAGCCCGCCATGCGCTTTTTGTTTATGACCGGGATTTCCAAGTTTACCAAAGCCGGCGTCTTCTCAAAGCTGAACAACCTCAACGACCTGTCGATGGACAAAAACTTTAGTACGATGCTTGGGTACACGGAGGGAGAACTGCACGAATATTTCAGCGATCGTCTTGAACTCGTCGCCAGAGATCGCAATATACCCGTCGGTGAATTAATCGACAAAATAGAGCGTCACTATAACGGTTTTTGCTTCGATGGGGTTCAAAAAGTGTACTGCCCGTTTTCAATACTTAATTTTTTCGAAAGCGGCGAGTTTTTGAACTTTTGGATGAAGAGCGGCAGTACGAAGTTGATTGCCGATTACATGAGGGGCCGGAGCCTGACGGTCGAGCAATTCCGCGGCATGCCCGTTTCGTTGAATTTCGCGCACGATCCCGGTGAGATCGAATCCGCCCCGCCCGAGAGTTTTCTGTATCAGGCCGGGTACCTTACGCTCCGTGACAGAACCGGCGACGAGTTCTCGCTCGATTACCCTAATGCCGAGGTGCTTGAATCAATGTCGGAGTTGGTCTACAAAAACATGATCAACCACAACGGCGAGTTCGTCGATCTTCGTACCCCACTGGTTACCGCTTTGGTTGACGGAGACAGTGATCTCGTTGTTGAAACCATAGACCGCCTTTTAGCAGGTATTCCATACAACGATTACACAAACGCGGCAAAGCAGGGGATGCGGCTTGG
>JAITUN010000015.1 GCA_031286285.1 Bacteroidales bacterium
GACAAAGTTGTAGTCAAAAAAAGTTGCATTCAGATGTTGAATCTGCCTTTTCCTTATTTTCTATCATTTTTTTGTTTATTTGAAAATTTATGACGTACTTTGCAAAATAATTTTTAAAATTTCTTGTAGAATGAAGAAAGGTCTGTTATTAATTTTATGGTTTTTTCTTAGTGGGATGTTTATTTCAGGGCTTTATGCTCAGAATATGACCTATTCCAATTTAAGAGATGGCAATGGTATTGCCGTGAATGTGTCGTTGAGCGCTTACGAGATTACTTCTCTTAATCACAAGGGCGAGGCGATGCACGAAATTTCGTTATCCGGTATTTTTATTCCAAACGATGAAGGGATGCCGAATTTACCGAGAATCAGTAGATTTGTAGCTGTTCCGAATGGCGCAGAAGTCAAAATTTCCATTAAAAGCATGGAGACGAAAACGCTTACAAACATCAACATTGCACCTGCATTGAGAATTCAACCTATTTCCGAAGAGCCGGTAATGGATTATGTGAAAAACGAAAAAGTCTATTCAACCAATGACTTTTATCCACAAAATCCGGCTGCTATTTCAGAAATTACAAATTTAAGAGGTGTAAACGTTGCCGTTGTTGGTATTACTCCGTTTCAATTCAATCCTGTTACTAAGGAATTGATTGTTATTGAGAACATCGAACTTGAAATTGAGTACATCGGCGGTTCGACAGAGTGTTACGATACAAAATATCGTTCGCCGTGGTTCGATCCCATTTTGAGAAATTCCATACTCAACTACGAAGTACTCGACGATATAGAATACACAGGAAAAAGCTCCAAAAACGGAACAGGATGCGAATATCTGATTGTAATTCCAAACAGAGAAGATTTCAGACCCTACGCCGAACAAATTTTAGACTTTCGGACGAAACAGGGAATTTATACCAAAATTATAACTTTGGGAGAAATGGGCGTTACTACCACCGCACAGATGAAAACATGGTTTCACAATGCTTATAACACGTGGGATATTCCGCCCGTTGCCGTGTTGCTGATGGCAGATCACAACACCAATATGGCGCTTGGAATACCTGCTGAAACAGTTTCGCATCCCGATTACGGCAGTTGTATCTCCGATAATCAATACTCCGATGTAAATGGCGACTATCTGCCCGATATGGTTTTTGCGAGAATGGCTGCCGAAGACGAAGCCCAAATAGCCGTATTGGTGAGCAAGGTTTTAGAATATGAAACTCAGCCGTGTATGGATCCGTATTATTATCAAAATCCGATTACTGCCCTTGGCTGGCAAACAGAACGCTGGTTTCAGATATGCTCCGAAGCGGTAGGCGGTTATTGGCGCAATCAGGGTAAAACTCCGGTAAGAATTAATGCCATTTACTCCGGCTCTCCCGGTAGCGTTTGGTCAACAAATCAAAATACTTCTATGGTGGTTAATTACTTCGGACCAAATGGCACAGGATATATTCCTGCCACTCCGGCTGAATTAGGAGGCTGGTCGGGTGGTTTACCATCTCATGTTGTTACTGCCGTGAACAATGGCGCTTTTGCTCTACAACATCGTGACCATGGCGAAGAAAACGGATGGGGAGAACCTGCTTTTAAATCTTCCCACATCAGCCAATTTACTAACGTGGGTAAAATGACATACGTATTCACTATTAACTGTTTAACAGGAAAATTTAATCATAATCCGGCTTGCTTCGGCGAAGTTTTTCATCGTTATACTTATAACGGGCAAAATGCAGGATGTGTAGGATTTTTAGGACCGACAGAAGTTTCTTACTCATTTGTAAACGACACATACGCATGGGGCATGTACGATTTATTTGACCCTGAATTTTTGCCGACTTATGGTCCTTCTTACGGACCTGCTAACGGTCCTTACGTCGGATACTCCGGAAACTGGATGCCGGCTTTTGGAAATGTCGCAGGAAAATATTTTCTCTATCAAAGCGATTGGCCCTATTCGGGAGTAAATTATGTTAGAGTTATTACATATCAAATGTTTACAGCCCATTCGGATGTGTTCTTGAGACTTTTCACCGAAGTTCCGCAAGCTATTACTGCTAACCATGCCGAAGTAACGCTTGCCGGCAATCCGAATTTTCTTATTTCAGCCAATGCAGGAACTTTGATAGCGCTTACGGCAGAAATTGACGGAAATCTCGAAATTCTTGATGTCGCCATCGCCACCGGCGCAACCCAAACCATGACCATCCCTTCAACGTTAATGCCCACAACAGAAATCAATGTGGTGATTACCGGACAAAATTTTTTGAGATATGAATCCATTGTAACAGTTGTACCGGCATCAGGTCCTTACATTGTTCCAACAGGTTATGAAGTTGTGAATAAAGATGTTTTAACCTATATCTCTGTAAACGAAGAGATTGCCGTTACACTGAAAAATGTAGGTATAGAAGCAACAGACCTGCTCAATATTACCATTGCTTGCGACGACCCGCAATTAAACATTGACAATCCCAATGCAACCTGTGGAGGTATTCAGCCCGATGGAACGGCAATCGTACACTTCAATGTTACCGTTGCCAACGACATTCCCGATAATAAATTTTTTCCTCTTACTGTTACCGTAACAGAACCCGGCAAAAGCAGAGTTTGGGAAAGTTCGTTGTCGTTGAAGGCGTTTGCTCCGGTTTTTTTATTAGAAAAAGTATTGATTAATGGTGTTGAAGGCGGCGCTCTCGGAGCAGGCACGGTAGCTACCATTTTTACTGTTATTAAAAATAAAGGCGGCGCCGATGCTTACAACGTAAAAGGCAATTTGGAAATATTGAGCCAATATGTCGAATTTGCCTGCGAAGAACAAACAAGCACAGGACAAAACCTGCCTGCCGGAGAAAGCATTAATATACCGTTTACCGTAGTTACCGCCCCGAATATGCCACTCGGTCATGAAGCAAATATGAATCTTCTCCTCAACGCTCAATATGGACGTTCATATACCAAAGATTTCATCGTTACCAATTCCGGTTCGAATGCATATTGCTCAAGTGGAAGTCAGAATTGTAACTCCAGCGATAAATTTACATCCGTTATTTTGCATAAAACTTCTACTCCATCAGTTCTCTTAATTAACAATACAAATACCTCTTGTTCATCAAGCGGATATCAAGACTATACCAGCACTATCGTAGAATTAGAACCCGGAGAACAATATACCATTAAAGTAAAATGCGCTTATGGCTCTCAACAAATCGGAGGATGGTTTGACCTGAACGGGAACAAACAATTCGACGACAACGAAAAATTAATCACTATTTCCTATCCTACTGCAAACGCAGAAGTTACCCAAACCTTTACCGTTCCGGCAGATTTCACTCCGGGAACGTACCGCTTCAGACTTGTTACTAAATACAATGGAGCGCCCACAGAGTGCAGCAATAGCAGTTACGGACAAACACACGATTATTCCATCTTCCTTCCCGATCTCTATCCATGCGTTCAAAATGTGGTAGCCGTATTAGGAGAAACAAGTATTACGGTAACATGGGATGCACCTGCAACAGGAACCCCCATCGGCTACAACATCTATCGCGACGGAGTCAAATTAAATACCGCACTTCTTACAGTGAAAACTTTCACGGAAGAAAACATTCTGAATGGAGTTTATGTTTATCATGTTAAAGCCGTTTATACAGGCAATAAAGAATCGCTTCCGGAAATGTCTAATGTGATTTGTAACTTTACTCCCTGTATAGCGCCCGTTGATCTTACAGTCGTTATAGAAAACAACACAGCGTTTCTTACATGGGAAGATTCGCCCGAAATGGCAGGAACATTATTAGGTTATAATGTCTTCCGTAACGAAGTACAAATCAATGAGGAATTGCTGA
>JAITUN010000145.1 GCA_031286285.1 Bacteroidales bacterium
TTAGCGGGTTCGGGAGGGGTTTGTGCTTTGTCGCTATTTTCAAACTTAATCTGCTCTCCTTTAAAATGGGCGGTGGTCCACTCCTCTAATTGTGCGGCGGTGGGTCTATCCCAAGTCTCTTTTTGCAGGCAAAGGGTAACAATCTTTTTCAGTTCGGGAGACCATTTTTCATCCATTTCCGGTATTTCGGCGTTATCTAATTGTGCTTTGCCGCCCAGCATATCAAAAAAAGGAACGTCACCTTCCAACAACTCAAAGAGCGTGGCTCCCAACGACCAGATATCGCTTGCCTTAATGATGGTGTTTTTCGCAAACCGTTCGGGCGGGGTGTAGGCAACCGTCATTTTGACTTCTCCCACACTTCTGCGCAACGTGCTGCGTGCTTTTGCGCTGATCCCAAAATCGGTAATCAAAAAATGTCCCTGATTATCCATCAGTATATTATCGGGTTTTATATCCTGGTGAATAATAGGTGGTTCCTGTTCGTGCAGGTGTGCCAATCCTGCTGCTACATCATGCAGAAAGCGCCAAGCCTGCTCTTCGGAGATCTTGCCAATAAATTTACTTGCAGAGCCGCGCTCGCAAAAAGGCATAATCAAATAGGGAGAACGTTCAAATACATCATAATGAGCCGGGCGCAACAGGTTTGTGTGATTTACATCGCAAACAATTTCAAATTCATTACGAAAAATTTGCACGCCATTTTCATCCAATCCTTTTCCGGGTGTATATATTTTCAAGGCTCTTTTTCGGTTGGTCACCTGCGTCTCTTCCACCAACCAAACTTCGGAGAAGCCGCCGCTACCGAGATGCTTTACAAGAAGGTAACGGGAATGGAAAAGGGTATTTTGTTCTAAGGTCATAGTTTAGTGGTTAATGGTTAGTGGTTAATGGTTAATTTTAAGGAAATTATTACCCACCGAAATAAAAATTAAACAAAAAATTCTTTGTTTTTATTTTTCGTTTCATAATCACAACAAGAAATGACAAAGCATAAGATACAATAACCAATAGTGCATATACTATCCAACCTATGTATAACTTTTGTGGATTATCTTCATAAAGGGGCAATGTAATGTAGGCAACAATGGCTGTGTGGAAAATGTAGTTAAACATAGAGGTTTGTCCAAAAACGGTAAGTGGTTTCCAAACCAAACTGTTTCGAGTTTTATCAACGAAACTGAATATCAACAAACAAACTCCGAATGCTGCAATCATAAATGCAATTGTTGCAGGATAGAAAATTTCACCGTATGGCACACGTTTAACTAATTCATCAAAGGGTTGTTCTGCGCCTGGGTTTGTGTATCGGAAATATAACCATACAAAACCGGAAATGGTAAAAATTAAACCTATGGCAAGTGTGCGCATGTTGGCAAAACTGTTATTCCATTTTTTTCGATAATGCGCAAAAATACTGCCCAGCACGGGGAATGCAATCCAAGGAAAAATGGGAAACCAACCATCGTATATCATTGCTTTTAGAGCAACTAAAAAGGAGAACCCTGAGTAATCGGCTTCAGCGGATAAAAATTCTATCTCCATCGGGATCTCAATGTAGCTCCATCTATTTTGCAGAATAGCTGTAATAATGAGAACAATAGCAATAAATGAAGTTTTTACCCACAGCGGTGTTTTCTCTAATAAAAACACTACAAGTAATCCAATTCCAATCACGTTCAACACGTCAAAAATGGCAAAAGGGAGTATTTGCCAAAGAAATGCGTCAATAAGTGCTGCAGTAAGAATCAGCATTCCTCCTCTTTTTAGATAATAAAATAGGTTCGTATGTTTTTTCATGCAATTTACAGCTACCATATATCCTGAAAGGAGTACAAAGAGGGGAGCTGCAAAGGAGGAATAGATGTCGAACCACAAAGGATGAAATTCGCAAGGGGTAACGTATCCTACTATATTAGCGCCGAGCATAATAAAGATGGCAATACCACGCAATATATCAATGGAGATGTCTCTTTTATTTTCGTTCATTATCTTTTATTTTAGGGGATTATTAGTTCGTTGCCTACGTGTATCAAATTGGGGTTAGGGATACGTGTTTTGTTGGCATCCCAAATCTCTTTCCAACGGGTAGCGTTTCCTAATTCCAATTGAGCAATCGTACCCAGAGTTTCGCCAAAGGTTACAATATGTATCTTAACGTCACTATCCAGCGACGGTAAACTAACGTTTTCGGGGTCAAAATCTAAGTATTTTTTCACGATTTCTACATAATCCGGAGATTCCATCACTACTTTCAACGCTCTGTTAAGCTCTTTCAAGAGGTCATAATTATTTTTGGGTAATCCAATTTGATAAGGGAGTTGGTTGAGGTTAAATTCTACGATTTTCAACTGTCCGTCGCTGGCTTTAATCTCTTCTTTAGCAAATACATAATCATAAACAATGGCATCTACTAATTGCAGTTTTTTTTGTTTTGCCAAAGGTTCTAAAAGATGGTTCACTGTCCATAGGCCGTCTTCATCTACATCTTCAAAGCGATGTATAGATTGAGGAGAACGGACATTGTTTTTTACAAATTCTTCTGCTGCATCTTCGTTGTAAACTCCAATTTTTTTTCCTGTCAGGTCTCTTAAACTTTTAATGGCGCTACCATCGGGCACAATGAGACAGTATCCATTATCCTCATAATAGGAATTAGACCAAACCACATGGGTATAATTGCTATTTGCAATGAATCCACCCATAAATATATCTGCTTTATTTTTTTCTTTAGATATCAAATAAGGGATTTGGTCGAAATCTTTACTCCATACAGGTTCAACTTTATTAATTCCCATTTCTTTTGCAACCAAAGATATCAGTTCGTACTCGAAACCTTCCCAATTTCCGGTTTCTTCGCTAAGGTAGTTAAATGGAGGGGCTTCAGTTTCTACGGCCACCCTTAAAGCGCCGTATGTTTTAATGGATTGAAGTACATTTTCCGGCGCGGTATATACTTTTTCGCCAAAGTAAAAATAACCGGCAATACCTGCCCCTGCTACTATAATAACAGTGGCAATAACAATCCATAACATTGATTTTTTTCCGGAGTTTAATTTTACTCCGCATTCAGCACAAAATAGAGCTTCTGTCAAATTTTGTGTACCACATTTTTTACATTTTTTCATTTTAGAAATTTTTTAATTAAACATTATTTTGAGTTCTACAATACGGACAAAAGCGTGTGGATATCTCTATCTCTTTTTGGCACGATTTGCATCGTATCATTCTAACAATTTGTACTGTTCCACAATAGATACAGAATTTACTCTGTGTTGTAATTATTTTTCCGCATTTCAGGCATCTTTTTTCTTTACTAAAAACACACTCTCCTCTGAAGTATTTTTCAGTCCATTCCACTATTTGTGTGGCCATAGGTCTGTCCCATGGTTCAAGTTCTAAGCAGAGGGATACAATTTTTTGCAAGTCATCCGACCATACGCCTTTAAAATTAGGGATTTCGGCGCCATTTTTTTGGACTAATCCGCCATGTTCTCCAAAGGTGGCGCCGCCGGTCATCAGTTCAAAGAGTGTTGCTCCCAGCGCCCATACATCGCTTGCTTTAATGGGTTCGTTGTTTTTTCCAAACCGTTCGGGCGCCATGTAAGCAATGGTTCCGCTTGAGGTTTTTTGATTTTTTTCCATACTTTTTCGCAAAGTACTTCTTGCTTTTGTGCTTATGCCAAAGTCGGTAATCAAAAAATGTCCAGAGTTATCCATCAGCACATTATCGGGTTTTATATCCTGGTGAATGATGGGCGGGTCTTGTTCATGCAAAAATGCTAATCCTGCCGCCACATCGTGCAAAAAATGCCATGCCTGATCTTCGGTGATTTTGCCTGCGAGTTTGTTTGCCGACCCCTTTTCACAAAAAGGTAACACCAAATAGGGAGAGCGGTTAAAAACATCAAAGTGTGCCGGACGCAAGAGATGACTATGGTTGAGGTCAAACACCAATTCAAATTCGGCGCTGAACAAACGCACGCCGTCATCGTCCAATCCCATGTAGGGTGCGTAAATTTTCAGCGCCATTTTCTTGTTAATTACTTTAGTGTCTTCCACTAACCAAACTTCGGAGAAGCCGCCGCGACCGAGCAACTTAATAAGGAGGTAACGGGAGTGAAATAGGGTGTTTTGTTCTAAGGTCATAGTTTAGTGGTTAATATTCATTTATAATAAAATTTTAAATTATCTGAAAAAACTATTATTTCTTTTCAATCTTGAAGATAACAGCATTTTGTTCTTTATAATCCGTTTCCGTAATATCAGGGTTAGCCGTAAAAGCCGTAATGGTTTGAGTAGCGATCTGGTCAGCAGGAACACCTTGGTCAAGAAACAGTTTTCTTACAGCCATAGCGCGTCTGTTTCCCAAATCCTTATTGTGAGCTATAGTTCCCTCTGGTCCAATAACAGCGGCAATAGTAACATTAAGATCAGAATTGGCTTTTAGCAGATCAGCTGCATTTTTGATATGTTCACGTTTGGTATCATCAAGTGTTGGAATATCTTTGTCCGGCTCAAAATAGATTTTGATATTTGATATGGATTGTGCAAGATCAAGGAACGCTCTTTTTTTAGTGTTGTCATTGTTCTCAGTATTTGGTTCTTCTATGGATGGTTGAGTGGGTTGTGGTTTTGAGGAGGGTTGGGACGGAGGAGTGGGTGTAGTTTTTGGGGTAGTTTGGGAGAGGTTTTCTGTGGAGGAGGGTTGTTGAATTGGTGTGAGTTCTGGTGCAGGTTCCGGTACGGGCTCTTCTACCACTTCTTCAATCTCATCCTCTATCGGCACGGGTTCCGGTTCTGGGTCGCGAAGCCAAAAGAAAATTGCTATTGCTGCTGCAAGGACAATCCCACCTAATACGAACCACGAGATTTTTTTGGATTTGTTTGGATTTTTTATTGGTTTTTTAGGTTTTTGTGGTTTTGGTTTTTTTGAAGGCAGTTTACCTTCATCCCCAAATATTTTCTCTCCCCTGAAATATTTCTCCGCCCACTCTAGCAACTGCTCCGCCGTGGGTCTGTCCCAAGGTTCTTTTTGCAGGCAAAGAGTAACAATCTTTCTCAGTTCGGGCGACCATTTTTCGTCCATCTCCGGTATCTCTGCGCCGTTGCGTTGTGCTTGTCCGCCCAACATATCCAAGAAAGGGACGTCGCCCTCCAACAGTTCAAACAGGGTGGCGCCCAACGACCAAATATCGCTTGCCTTAATGGGAGAGTTTTTTATATCGAATCTTTCGGGAGGTGTATAGGCAACCGTCATGGGTGATTTTGCATCGCCCACGCTTCTGCGTAAAGTACTCCGTGCTTTGGTGCTGATTCCAAAATCGGTAATAAGATATTGCCCGCTGTTGTCAATCAGCACATTATCCGGTTTAATATCCTGATGTATGATGGGAGGTTCCTGTTTGTGCAGGTGTGCCAATCCTGCCGCCACATCATGTAGAAAATGCCATGCCTGCTCTTCGGTGATACTGCCAACGAGTTTACCGGCAGAGCCGCGCTCGCAAAACGGCATCACCAAGTAGGGAGAGCGGTCGTAAACATCAAAATGCGCAGTGCGCAAAAGGTTGGTATGGTTGATGTTGAAAACCAATTCAAACTCCTTGCTGAAAAGGGTAACGCCATCATCATCCAATCCCGCGCCGGGGGCGTAAATCTTCAGCGCCATCTTGATATTTCCCGCTAAGGTGTTTTCTACCAACCAAACTTCTGAAAAACCTCCACGACCTAACAGCTTTTTTAGGAGGTAGTGGGAGTGGAAAAGGGTGTTTTGTTCGAGGGGCATAATTTTAAGGGTTAAATCATATTTATATTATTGTTTTATTGAATAAACCAGGCCGCTTCAATTTCTCCATTAATTTTTACCAATGAAAGGTTGCCGAAATTCGGTTTAAATTTTATGTCGTTTTCTAAAGGATATAATTTTAATAAATGATCATATTCATTCATAAAACTATCCATATTAGGGAATCTGTTCTTTTGCTCAAAAGCCAAACATTTTTCTAAAAAAGATCTCCAAAATGGTATTCCTTCTTTGTTCTGAATATTTGCACTATCATAATCAATATAAATCATTGGTTCTGTGAGTAGTTTTACATTTTTTACACTCCATCTATCTACCGGAATTATATAATTTGAAGTTTTACCATAAATAATTCCATCAATAACAGAAAGTATAATCAATCCGAGATTATAAATATCTGTTGCAGGAGAAACAGGTAGGGTTAAAACCTGCTCCGGAGCACAAAAATTAATTGTCATTCCTGCTGAAACCTCTCCTTTTTTTACATTAATAGCGTCAAATGGAGTTAGCCCATCTTTAAAACAAAGTATATTTTGAGGTTTTAAATCGCAATGTACCCGTCCGCTTTTATGTAATTCCAATATCTTATGAAACAATGTAGTCAAAACAACAGCAATTTGTTGTCTCGAAATTAAAAAATAGAGCGACAGGGAATTATTATTTGCAACTTCGGTTAAATGCTTGACATAATTATTCATATTAAATTCATCTTCTAAAATAATTTCACAATACTTCCTAACCAAATTAATTTTTGGATTAAAGATTGAGATATTTTCACTATAAAATTTTTCAGTCGATTTTATTACAGAATAATTATTTCTATCAGGCAGACACATAACTCTTGTTGAATTGTCAAGTAACGAAATGGCTAAATATTTTTTACTTTCAATCTCTACTCTTGCTTCTTGGAATGCTTTATCATCCCCAAAAGCAGCGCAAGCTATTGTGGTTTTATTTCTACAATGGTAGTCTAATTTGCTGTTTCTGCCAAGAATTTGTGTTAGTAATGTATCCGGAATAATAGAACTTATTGTTCTATCTGATAAATAGAAATTTCCTCTAAGAGATCTATCCTCATCATTAATGTTTACAATATTTTTCTTTAATAGTTCGGTATTAACAATAGTATCTATGTCATTTATTTTGTCAATTATTGCTTCCGGCAGTTGTTGTTCTTCGCAATCAATGCAACCTGCTATTTCATTTTTTAAAAATAAATTTCTATATTTCCGATTGATTTTAATAAATCTCTTTGCATTATCGGGTGCTAAATCTAAATACAAGATGGTATTTACTTCTTTAAGTAAGTCATTTGCATTAGAACTTATCGGAGTCAAAACAGTATCGTTTTTCACTTGTACAATTTTTACAGGTGTACAACATGGAGATTCCTTCAGCTCATTATTTTGACCTTGTTCTATTTCGGGAAGATTCTCTGTCTCTTGATTGTGTTCTAAATCGGTGTCATACTGCATTTTTAAAATCCCTAATTTGTGTCGAGCGCAACTTCTTAATTTTTGCCTCCACTTAACGGCTATCGGCTTCTCCGGTATTTACTATCCCGTAGGTTGAAACCTACGGCTATCTACTCCTGTTGGGCGAAGCGCCTTGCTTCGTTCCGTAGGCGCCTTGCTTCGTTCCGTAGGTATCTTGCCTCGTTCCGTAGGCATCTTGCCTCGTTCCGTAGGTTGAAACCTACGGCTATCTTCTCCTGTTGGGCGAAGCGCCTTGCTTCGTTCCGTAGGCGTCTTGCTTCGTTCCGTAGGCGTCTCGTTTCGTTCCGTAGGCATCTCGTTTCGTTCCGTAGGCATCTTGTTTCGTTCCGTAGGCATCTTGCCTCGTTCCGTAGGTTGAAACCTACGGCTATCTTCTCCTGTTGGGCGAAGCGCCTTGCTTCGTTCCGTAGGCGCCTTGCTTCGTTCCGTAGTCGTCTCGCTTCGTTCCGTAGGCATCTTGTTTCGTTCCGTAGGCGTCTCGCTTCGTTCCGTAGGCATCTTGCCTCGTTCCGTAGGTTGAAACCTACGGCTATCTTCTCCTGTTGGGCGAAGCGCCTCGTTTCGTCCCGTAGGCGTCTTGCTTCGTTCCTCACTACTCACTACTCACTACTCACTACTCACTACTCACTACTCACTACTCACTACTCATTACTCATTCCTCATTCCTCATTACTCATTCCTCATTACTCACTACTCATTTTTATGGAACTAAAAGGAGGCGGAAACCATAGTTGTTGTCGCGGTGGTCGGGCGTGTAGTCGCCGCGAAACGACACGCGGCAGCCCCCCGCGTAGATGTACCAACTGCCTCCGCGCAAAACACGGTGCGAGCCCGAACTCGGACCGGTAGGATTGCTTGCCGGACTGCTACTGTAATAGTTTGCACCATACCAATCGCTGCACCATTCATAAACATTGCCGCTCATGTCAAAAATACCCAATTCAT
>JAITUN010000020.1 GCA_031286285.1 Bacteroidales bacterium
TGGCTTGAAGAGCCGTATGCGGGAAAACCGCACGTACGGTTCTGTGAGGGGCATTGAGTAATCTCCTCACGGTATAATATCAACAAGTAAGGAGAAACTTATAATGTCTACTCGACAAATTAGCGCGAAACGGATCGCCGGTTGCGTTGCGATAGGCTTAATATCCGCGACTATCGGCGTTTTCGGGATTAGCACCACAAACCAGATGAGCAGGGCGATGCTGCTACACGAAGACGCTGTCGAGGGGGTTTTCATGGCCGGTAATATGGAGACCAATATTTTGACAATGACCCGCACTTATCACAACATGGTTATATTCAGCGACCAAGCATCGTTAGACGCCAATCAGAAAATCATTGACGAGAGCGCTAAAGAGTTAGCGGAACTTTGGGGCAAATTGTACAATGTGGCCACATTGCATGAAACTAGAAATCTGATCAAAACGGCAGAAGAACTCTTCAAACGTTATATGGATGTAGGCCGGCGTTACACTCAACATGCTAATTGCTTTTTTTCTCATCAGAGCAGACCTCTTTAAAATTTTTTTTTAAACCACTGCCGTCTCATAAGATAAGATTTTACCGTTTTTTTAAAACCTTTTTAAAAATCTTTTTTTAAAATGTGTCGCCTCACCCCCTGATACCACTCCGTAATGTTTGGGACAACAAAGGGTCGTTTGAATGGAGAGGGCGATGTTCATTCTAAACATGGTTTTGTTTTTGCCTTACGGCGAGATAAACAAGTTGGCTTCGGCGAGATAAACAAGTTGACTTTAGGATTTTTACCCCGATAGTATGCCCACATGTCCCCCGTAAGCGGTCGCCGCTTATGGGGGACCGCAGGGGGCCTAATGTATCGGGGCGTTACGGGGCAGAGCCCCGTCCCCAAAAAAGATTTTAAAAATTTTTAAGGTTTTAAAGATTTTGACTTTGACTTTGACGTTGATTTTGATGTTCCAATCCAACAGATCGCCGCGCTTCGCTCGCGATGACGGTCTTTTGGCATATTTTTACTAAAACATCAGCCTAATGGAAAATCCGGGTTAAAAAAATGTCCTAATGGAAAATTTGGGCTGAATATCTATTTTAGAAAAATTGACTGCTATAAGCCTGAACTTAAAATAAATTTGGAAGTTGATATAGGAATTTAGTATCTTATGAGTAACCACGCAGGGTGCGGGGTTGCCCATCCGTTTGGGGGATGATTCCACAGACTCAAGATTGAGGAGTTTTGTTAATGTCCAAACAAATAAAAAACGTGCTTTTTTTAATGATTTTTTCACTAATGTTTGCTTCTTGTGGCGGTGCTGCCGATACTCTGTCTAGGGCCTCAACACTACAAGAAGTAGAAGAAGAATCTCAAGGCTTATCCGAATCCCTAGCAGGCTTAGGAAGATCTAGGTCTATGTCTTCTCAAGCATCGGAACCCGCATCCGATGAACGGATGATGGCATACAGCGCCTCGTTGGAATTATCCGTAAAAGACAACGAAGAAACAAGGAAATTACTCATTGAACTGATGAGAAGCAGTGGCGGATTTATAGTTAATGAAACAGAAAGTTCTATAAGGACACGAATACCCTCTCAAAATATGGACATCTTTTTAGCAGAAGCGAGGACATTCGGCAATGTTGAAAACGAATCAAAAAGCGGAGCTGACATTACCGATCAATATCGTGATAATGTCGCTCGATTAAACGGTCTTAAAAATGTGCGTGACAGATACTTAGCCTTACTTGAACAGGCAAATACCGTTAGCGACATTTTAAGTATCGAGAGAGAGCTCGAACGGGTAAATACAAATATAGATATACTCGAAGGGCGGATCAGGCATGCCGAATCAAGTGTGGCCTATTCAATTGTCACAGTAAAATTTAGGGAGAAAACAAAGTTAGGCCCTGTCGGATGGATATTTTATGGGTTATATCGTGGAGTTAAGTGGTTGTTTGTTTGGAGCTAATGAATGAAGACTATAGTCTTTCTCACGGGGCAAACGATTTGAACATAAGTAAACTATTAATCGGTTATTACGGATATTGGGTAAAATTAACGTATCTCAGTGTAATATCGGCGGTAGTCGGTATGTATTTCGCACTTGGCGGCAACATAGGGTATGCGATTATCTGCCTTGTGATTTGCGGCTTGTGCGATATGTTTGACGGCCCGGTGGCAAGATTGTCCAAAAGAACCGCAAGAGAGGAAAATTACGGAATACAAATAGACGCCCTAGCGGATATAATCAGTTTTGGAATATTCCCGGTGGTAATCGGATACGCGGTCGGGCCTCATTACTTATCTGATAGCCAAATTTCATTTGAAACCGTTTTAAGCATGGGAATAGCAGCTATATATCTTTTAACCGCGCTTATAAGACTTGCGTATTTTAATGTCATAGAAATAGAGCTGAAAAACAAAGATGTAAAGCGGACGTATTATGAGGGCTTACCCGTTACATTCGTTGCCATTATAATTCCTTTGGTTTATTCGGTATGCCTGTTTTTTGATATCTCTCTATCATCAATTTATGACGTTATGCTGCTTCTCACTTCCGTTGCGTTTGTGATTAGAATAAAAGTCCCCAAGTTAAAAGGGCGCCAGTTATTTATTTTTCTATTGATTGGCCTGCCGATTATTATTTACCTCTTTTGGAATATAGGCGCTCGTATATGATAAAAGATATGCGAAATTATGAAACCGTTCCAATATCGTATAGAGGCGGTGTCGCCGCTAATTTTTTGTATAACACCCTTCCGGGTAGAGTATTGTTAAATTTATTGGTGCGGCCGGTCGTTTCAAAATTTGCCGGATTGGTATTAGGCAGCCCGCCTACAAGATTTTTGATTTCCGGTTTCATAAAACGAAACGATATCGTAATGGAGGAATACAAGAGCGTAAAATATAAATCGTTCAATGATTTTTTCATACGGGAAATTAAAAGAGAGCGCAGGCCTTTTTCGGTTAACGCGTTTGATTTAGCCGCTCCCTGTGACGGCAAATTAACGGCATATCCAATTATGCCAGACAGTACTTTTCGCATAAAAAATTCAACATATACGATTGAAAGTTTGCTTCAAGACAAAAAGCTCGCCGCGGAGTTTATGAACGGGGTATGCTTAATTTTCAGACTATCGCCAAACGATTATCATAGATACGCTTATATTGACGATGGGGAAAGTATACACCGTAAAAAAATTAAAGGCGTGCTTCATACGGTTAGGGCGATCTCTCAGAAGCGATATAAGGTTTTTGCCCAAAACTCAAGAGAGTATGAAGTAATGCAAACCGAACATTTCGGCAAAGTAATTCAAATAGAAATTGGCGCGCTTTTTGTCGGGCGCATCAATAATCATAAAATGAAGCACACATTCAAACGGGGTGATGAAAAAGGGATGTTTGAGTTTGGCGGCTCTACTATCGTCATGCTGTTCCAAAATAATAAGATGACACTTGACAAAAACATTTATACAAATACACTGCACGATAAAGAAACCATCGTTAGAATGGGATGCAAAATAGGGCAAAACATAGATTCAAAAAAGGAAGGAGCGCAATGAATGAGTATAACACGTGTAATATTCGCGATTTTAATGGTAATTTTAATTTATGGAAGCGCTAATTTTTATATCGCGAAAAGATTATATCAATGGCTTAACATTCTATTTCCAAACATAAACGCTAAAATTTACATTGGAGTATACGTATTTATCGCGCTGTCAATATTTCTTGGATTCATGCCGTTTCCGGCGATTATAAAAAATATATTTAACTGGATATCCGCGCACTGGATGGGTATTCTCATGTATTTGCTGATATTTACCCTTTTGGCGGATATCTTTATATTGATTGGCAGCCTAATAAACATTGTCCCGCGCCCAATATCTCAAAATGTAATTTTTTATAAGGGTTTAATTGCAATTATATTGACCGCAGGCATCGTTACATACGGTATCTACAACGCGAATCGAATCAAACATGTTTCTTATGAAATCCAATTAAAAAATGTTGTCTTGAATGATATAAATATCGTAATGATTAGTGATTCGCATTTAGGCGCGATAAATAATTTTGAAAAAAATCTTGAACGAATCGTACAAGACATCAACGATATGAATCCCGATATCGTATGCATCGTCGGTGATATTTTCAATGACGATTTTAATCTTATACGTAACCCCGACAGGGCGATTTCTTTGTTTAGAAGCATCAATGCCACCTACGGCGTATTCGCAGTTTTAGGAAATCACGACGGCGGGCGCACGCTTAGCCAAATGAAAGAATTTCTTGAAGCAAGCAATATTACGCTGCTTAATGACGAGCATGTAATTATCGACGGCCGTCTCGCTCTCTTCGGACGATTAGACGCAAATCCGATAGGAGGCTTTGGGACACTTGAAAGACAGGATATTACGGATACCATAGTTTCAGTAGGCGCAGATATGCCGGTTATTGTTATGGATCATAATCCTATACATATTAAAACGTATGGCAATGAGGTGGATTTAATACTTGCCGGGCACACCCACAGAGGGCAAATGTTTCCGGGCAATTTAATAACAAGGGCAATATTTGTTGCGGATTACGGGCACTATCAAAAGGATGAAAACAGCCCGCACGCAATAGTTACATCTGGCGTAAGCACTTGGGGGCCGCCTATGCGAGTCGGTACAAATAATGAAATTGTGAACGTTGTGTTGCGTTAGAGTGTTGATACGCAATATAATTTTGACTATATCTGCATAAGATACAGTATGTTTTTGCTTGAGAAACAATAATCGATCAGAAAAAATGGGAAATAATAAAAAAGTGTCCATATTCATCAATCCATAATATTATATTGTTAGCATTATACGCTGTCCTTGAGGATGGTTATAGTGGTTCCACTTTAAAATAGTATTTACATTGCCCAACAACTGCACGCTACTCCGTGATGTCGCCGGATAACGCAGATGCTATTTTAAAGTGGAATGACTATAGATTACTATTAAAATTTATCAGGAGGTTTGGAGATTATGGTAGAATCAAGATGTGGGATTTTATGCAGTGAGTGCGGTTACAGGGAACAAATGAATTGCGCCGGATGCGTAAATATAGAAAAGCCCTTTTGGGGCGATTCTTGCCCTGTTAAGGATTGCTGTGAAAAGAAAAAAATAAATCACTGTGGAGAATGCGGCGATTTCCCCTGCGACCTGCTCAATCAATTCGCGTATGATAAAGAACAGGGCGACGACGGCAAGCGTATTGAACAGTGTAAAAAATGGAAAAATTAAGAATAACGGCTTGACATTGTTTTTAGGAGCTGTTGCAAAAAACCAGCAACACCGTCATCGCGAGCGAAGCGCGGCGATCTATTGGCTTGCAATGGACCAGATAAGCGGGGTTGGCATAGTTACGTCAAAGAAAATGTTTGGCGAATACATGGTTTATGTAAATCAAAAACCGGTAATCCTAATTTGCAATAATACCGCCTATGTAAAAAAGCTGGATTGCATAAAAACGTTTTGCGAAAACGGAGACGTAGATGTCCCCTACAAAGGGGCAAAAGAACATTATGTTTTGGATGTGGACGACAAGGACGCGCTGATTGAAATAATAAGAGAAGTGGAAAAAGTTGCGACGGTGCCGAAGAAAAAAGTTAAAAAATAGCATCGTTAAAGCAAAGAAATATGAATTGGTGGAAAACACAATTTTCCATGTATTTTAAAGTGGAATGAGTATATGATTTAGTTATCGTTCAGAACACCGGACGCGATAAAAGCCGCTTGAAAGCGTTGGTACGTGCGGCTTTGGGGGAAAAATGAAAAAACGAAAAAAAGATGTAACAATTCGTGCGGCGCAAATGTCTAACTATGTTGGGCCATAAATTACATTTTTTTTCAATAAATAACCAAATAAGGAGAGTATCGCATGAAGAAAGAAAAATTTGACTGGCATGAGTTTTTTTCGGCCAATCTCGGAAAAGTGATGGCAAACCAAATGGCATGCGCGGAGCATGTCGTCAAGGACAGAAACTGGGGCCTGGATTTGCAGAGGGGCGTTATCTCATTTGGCGAAGATGAGTTCACGGCGCAGTTTCTTGGCGGCGAGTCGAACTCCGCCGAAACTTGGCTTTGGGGCTGGGAAAATATTAATAACTTCCCCGATAAAATCCTGACATTCGCGAGAAAAATTAAGGCTATCGGCGAAGAATTGGACGCCGAGCCTCTGACGACCGCGGAAATTGAACTGGACGATGATTTTAACGGGCATACGCTGTCAATAGTTTCAGTAGCGGTCAGCAAGGAAAAGGTTTGCTATTACAGAGGCCCGCACGACGGCGGCGCAATTTTCGTCGTATTTTCAGACGTCCCCGAGGAGGTTTTCGCACCCGTCGACGCTCCGGCGTTTGCGCAAATAACAATGCAGTCTATCCAAAGTTTCGACGTTGACCATAAAATATTTATAGAAGGCTTCCTCAAACAAAACGGTACGAAATATGAATGGCAAGGCGATTCTGTAATTGCAAAGTTTGAAAGCGGAGGAGATTTGGCAATAGATTTTGAAAAAGCGGACGACGGTAAAATTTTCAGGATCGCCGGCATTAAAAATGTGTGAAAAAGCTATAGTCATTCCACTTCAAAATGTTGGCTTCGACCTCGCTCAGCCGCCCCGCCGCCCGTTGCCTGAGCGGAGTCGAAGCCAAGATTAGCGTAAACATGGATGCTAAATTGAAGTGGAATGAGTATAATTGGCCATAATGCGTCCTTTTGGGGGTATTTGTATAATACGTAGCACATTTTTCAGTTGAAAATCAATACCTGTTAGAAAATATTTAAAAAAATAAAAAAGTATTGACACGCGTTAGCCCATAGTATTATTTTAATATATGTGATTTATAATGGCGCATTCTAGATAAACGTGCTTGCGTATAGCGGATAAACGTTATGCGCAATATAGCAAAAATACCCTAAAACAAGATATTGACAAAATATCAGAAAAGTAGTATATTGTAAATTATGGAAAATAATGATTTTTTATCAAAATTATCAAAATATCTATTTTGGGACTATAATATTGACACCCTTAATCCAAATAATGACATAAATATGGTTTTAGAAAGGGTTTTTACACGAGGTACAGAAAATGATGAAAAAGA